>JAFWEA010000167.1 GCA_017543005.1 Solobacterium sp.
ACCGCCGCAGAGTTCCTTGGAGAAGTCACCCATTGTGACAACTCTGACCTTGTCGCCGTACTTTTCGTCGAACAGCGCAATGGCACCCGAGTTCTTTGCCGAATCAATATCCATGACTTCGGTGGTGACCGGAGCGCCGGCAGCGATCATCTCATTGACCCGGTGTTCGATGGCATGCAGCTCATCGTCCGTGACCTTCTGGTAATGGGTGAAGTCAAAGCGGGCATAGTCCGGACCGCAGAACGAGCCGGCCTGCTGGACATGGTCGCCGATGATGCTCTTGAGGGCAGCCTGCAGCAGGTGCAGGGAGCTGTGGCTGGCGCGGGTCTTTTCCCGGCGTTCAAAGTCATAGGTTCCTTCAACGATGTCATCCAGCTTCAGGGAGCCTTCCTTGACAACGATGTGGTGCAGGTGCTGGGCATGCGGGGCCTTCTTGACTTCGGTGACCTCGGCCTTGAAACCGTCATTCCAGAGACAGCCGGTATCATAGATCTGGCCGCCGGATTCGGCATAGAAGCAGGTCTCGCTGAGAATGACATCACCTTCATCGGTGATCACATCGGTCTTGACGCCGTCCTTGAACAGGCCGATGACCTTGCCCTTGCAGTTTCTGTCGGTATAGCCGGTGAATTCGGATGCTTCGACGAAATCCATCAGATCCTTGGACTGGGAACCCATGGACTGTTCATCGCTGCGGGCGCCACGGGAACGTTCCTTCTGTTCCTGCATGGCCTTGTTGAAGCCTTCCATATCAACGGTGAAGCCGTTTTCTTCGGCGATTTCCGAAGTCAGTTCCTTCGGGAAGCCATAGGTATCATAGAGCTTGAAGACGACATCACCCGGCAGTGTCTTGCTTTCGGCATGCTTCTTCAGTTCTTCATTCAGCAGGCTTTCACCGTTGGTCAGCGTGCTGTGGAATGTTTCTTCCTCGGTCTTTACCTGACGGGCAACCAGATCGATCTTTTCCATCAGATACGGATAGTAATGTTTCATATTCTCGGCCACAACCGGTACGAGGGTGTACATGAAGCTGCCGGAAATACCGAGCTTGATGCCATAGCGGACTGCCCTTCTCAGGACCCGGCGCAGGACGTAGCCGCGGCCTTCATTGGAGAAGGAAGCACCGTCGGCCAGGGCAAAGGTAACTGTCCGGATATGGTCGGCAATGACCCGGTATGCCATCTTGTATTCCCGGTCGCTGTACGGATGCTTGGCCAGCTTTTCGATAGCGGCGATGATCGGCAGGAACAGGTCTGTGTCGAAGTTGGTTTCACCGCCCTGGATCAGGCAGGTCAGACGTTCGAGACCCATGCCGGTATCGATATTCTTCTGCGGCAGTTCCTTGTACTGGGTGCGCGGCATTTCATCCGGCTTGCAGTCATACTGGGAGAAGACGACATTCCAGACTTCGATATAACGGTCATTTTCGATATCATCGAAGAACAGTTTCTCACCCAGACCCTGAGGGTCATACTTTTCCCCGCGGTCATAGAAGATTTCGCTGTCCGGGCCGCCCGGGCCTTCGCCGATTTCCCAGAAGTTGTCTTCCTTCTTGCAGATATGAGACGGATCAACATCGGTCTTGGTTGTCCAGATCCGGTAAGCCTCATGATCATCCGGATAGATGGTCACATACATCTTGCTCTTGTCAAAGCCGATCCATTCCGGGGAGGTCAGGAATTCCCAGGCCCACGGGATGGCTTCTTCCTTGAAGTAGTCACCGATGGAGAAGTTGCCGAGCATTTCAAAGAATGTGTGGTGCCGGGCTGTCTTGCCGACATTTTCGATATCGTTGGTACGAATCGACTTCTGGGCATTCGCAATGCGCGGGCACTGCGGCTTTTCCGTACCGTCAAAGTACTTCTTCAGCGGGGCAACGCCGGCGTTGATCCACAGCAGGGTCGGATCGTTGTGCGGAATCAGGGATGCACTCGGGAAAATCATGCTCCCCTTGGATGCGAAGAAATCCAGGAACATCTGCCGGATTTCATCGGAACTTAACTGTTTCTGTGCCATGTTTTTTTCCTCCTGGAATAAAAAATTCCTGCTCACATGAGCAGGAACGAATGACCGCGGTACCATCCTGTTTCGCATGCAGTGCATGCGCGCTTAATTATTCCTTAACGCAGAATCACGGCGGGGATTGGCCGCTCTCCGAAGGAGCTTCACATTTCCCTGTCCGGAAACTTGCACCGGCCGTTTCCTCTCTTCAGGCACAGGATGAAATGCTACTTATCTTCATCACGGATTTATCCGTATGTTATCACAATTGCTGCGGTAAGAAAAGAAAAACTTTACATGGCAAACGGATCGCTGAAAGCGGCAATGATCTTCTCTTTCAGGGTTGTATTCCGGCGGTGTCTTTCCAGTGTTTCCACGCCTTTCAGGAAGGCTCCTGCCTCCCCCAGAAGCACCAGTGACTGCCGGGCCCGGGTTACCCCGGTATAGATCAGATTGCGCTGCAGCATGATGCTGTGCTGCCAGGTGACGGGCATGACGACAATCGGATATTCGCTGCCCTGCGACTTGTGAATGGAGATGCAGTAGGCCAGCGTGATGTTGTTGAAGGTATCCGGGGTGTATTCCACATAGATGCCGTCGAAATTGACGACGATGACCGGTTTTCTGTTTTCTGTTTCCGAAGCGTATTCAATCGTTTCGAGAATCCCGATATCGCCGTTATAGACATCATCATCCGGCTGGTTCTTCAGCTGCAGGATCTTGTCCCCTTCCCGGAAGGTCAGATAGCCGTGCTTCAGTTCGCGCTTGCGGCGGGACGGGCCGTTAAAGCATTCCTGCAGGGCGTTGTTGAGCACGTCGATGCCGGCCTTGCCGTTATACATCGGGGCAATGACCTGTACATCATTCATCTCATAGCCTTTATCAAGAGCCGACTGCACAACCTTCAGGACCTGGTCCCGGATCGTACCGGTCCGGTTTTCCAGAAAGACAACATCATTGTGATAGCGGGCAAAATCGACATCCCCGTTATGGATATCATGGGCCAGACTGATGACATCACTGCCCTCTTTCTGCCGGTAGATATAGTTCAAGCGGGCCAGCGGGAACATGTCGGCCGCGATCAGATCCCGCAGCACACTGCCCGGGGAAACCGACGGCAATTGATCCTCATCACCGATGATGCAGATCTTGCGGACATGCCGGCAGGCTTTCAGCAGGTTGTAAAACAGCCAGTCATCGACCATGGAAAACTCATCGACAATAAGCAGATCCGTCATGACCGGATCCTCTTCGTTCTTGCCGAAGGTATTGGTTTCCAGATCCCAGCGCAGCAGTGAATGCACGGTAAATGTTTCGGTTTCCGTCAGTTCGGAAAGCCGCTTGGCAGCCCGGCCGGTCGGTGCGGCACAGACGATGGTGCTGCCCGGATACAGCATCCGGTACAGGTCAACCATGGCCCTGACCACGGTGGTCTTGCCGGTGCCCGGTCCGCCGGTCAGAATGACAAACGGATCCGTGAAGAACTGCTCAATGGCGCTGATCTGGTCTTCATCGTAGGTAATGCCGAGCTCCTTCTGCATCTGGTCGAGATATTCATGCAGAAGGTTCGGATCAACCGGTTCGCTGTCCTGGTACGGGAAGCCGACCAGAAAGGAACTGATGCCGGTTTCCGCTTCATGCTGGGTCACGGGATAAATACGGTTCTCCTCCCGGACCAGCTGATGATGCAGCAGTGTTTCCTGCAGCAGACCCTCAAAATCAGCGTCGATATCAGGCGTTTCCTTGCGGAAGCGTTCTTTCAATAGTTCGATATCAGCCCAGCTGTCACCCCGGGCCACACAGAGATCCATGCACAGTGAAATCAATAGCGCATACAGCCGCCGTTCGTCGTCCTTTGCAAAGCCCAGGCTCATGGCCATCGCATCGGCAGTCTTGAAACCGAAGCCGTCACATTCCTCAATGACCCGGTACGGATTTTCCTTCAGTTTGCTGAGGGCTTCCTTGCCATAGGCCCGGTTCAGCCGGATCAGATTGCGGATGCCGACGCCGTGGACATTGAGAAAACGGACCAGTTCACTCATGCCGTCTTCTTCCGCCCGGATGCCGTCATAGATGACTTTTGCCTTATCGGCAGACAGTCCCGGGACAGTATAGAGAACATGATCATCCTCACGGATCAGCTGCAGGCAGTCTTCGCCCAGCAGGTCCACGATCTTTTCGGCAGTCTTGCGGCCGATGCCGGCAAACTGCACCCCGGACAGGTATCGGATCACACCTTCCCGCTCTTCCGGCAGCTGCTTTTCCAGGGAACTGATCTGAAACTGCATGCCGTAGCGCGGATGCTCCCCGTACTGGCCGGTAAACCGGTAAAGAATATCCGGTTCCACTTCCGGAATGATCCCGGTCGCCGTTATGGTCTTTTCCTGGGAATCGTTGATCCGGATGCGCAGAACGGTATAAAAAGTCGCATCATTGCGATAGACAATGTATGTGACTTTGCCGGTAAAAGATGTCAGTTCCTCTGTTTCACTCATTCAGTTTTCCTTCATATAGTTCCGGATCTTTTCCATCAGATCCTGATCCTTCTGATAAACCGTATCAATGGTGCCGGAAGCGATCAGGATATCATCCTTGTAGAAGACTGCTTCCTGGCCGGGGGTAATTCCTTCATAGCCATCGGGATACAGTACCGTCAGGGTTCCGTCCGCATTCTTGATCAGGGTGACGGGCCGGTCCGGCTGACGGTAGCGGAACTTGGCCATGCATTCGCATTTGTTCTCGAAATCATCCAGCAGGTTGACTTCCGTCACCAGACACCGGTCAGAGCGCAGCCACTGGTTCCGGCCGGCTTCATCGGTGACATACAGTTCGTTCTTTTCGATATCCTTGCCGCAGACGTAATATGGCCCGGTACCGCCGATATCCAGCCCCTTGCGCTGACCGATCGTATAGTAGAACACGCCCTGATGACGTCCGACAATTGTTTTATTCGCAAGAAAAACGATATTGCCGTCCTTCATCGGCAGATAATTCTTCAGAAATTCACGGAAATTGCGTTCCCCGATAAAGCAGATGCCGGTGGAATCCTTCTTGGCCGCAACCGGCAGATTCAATTCGGCGGCGATGCGGCGAATCTCCGGCTTAGTCAAATGACCGAGCGGGAACAGGACATGATCCAGCACTTCCCGGCGGATCTGGCACAGGAAATACGACTGATCCTTGTTCCGGTCATCTGCCTTCATCAGCACGGCATGCCCGTCTCTTTCCCCGATGCGGGCATAATGGCCGGTGGCCAGGGTCTCAAATCCCTTGGTCCGGGCAAATTCCAGGAAATGATCAAATTTGATATAGCGATTGCAGAGAATATCCGGATTCGGGGTCCTGCCCTTCCGGTATTCCTTCAGGAAGGTCTGAAACACTTCCTGCCAGTATTCTTCAATGAAGTCGATCCGCAGCAGTTCCAGCCCGAGCGCATCCGCAACCAGCTTGGCGTCGTTGTAGTCCTTTTCCTGCGTGCAGACCGGATCATCAAGGGTGGGATTGCCGAGAATGTCATCATTGGCGGCAGAGTCCCAGTTGCGCATGAAAGCACAGGTGACATCGTATCCCTGTTCTTTCAGCAGCCATGCAGCGACGGCGCTGTCAACACCGCCGGATAATCCGACCAGTACTTTTTTCATAATATGATCATTATACAGAAAATAAGGCATTTCTGCCTTATTCCTTTGTGATTTCTTCTGCCGCTCTGACCAGACCGCAGCCGTCCCATCCCGGGCAGCCGTCTTCACAGCATTCACTGACCCCGCGCAGCTGTTCCGGAACAAACATGGAGACTTCTTCCGAATCATAGCCAACCTGGAAACTCTTTTCATCCAGGATGATCGGCCGCTTGAGCACGCTCGGATTGGCCTTGATGAAGCCGATCAGTTCATCTGTGGACATCTCATCGATATCGATCTTGTTTTCCTGAATGATCTTCGAGCGCTTGGAAACGATATCATCCGTACCGTTTTCACTGCGCATGAGCAGATGTTTGATTTCCGTGTCATTCAGGAGAACCTTGAAAATATTCTTCTCGACAAACGGGATATTGCGGTCTTTGAGCCACTGTTTGACTTTGCGGCAGCCGGAGCAGCCCGGCGATGTATATACAACGATCAAAACGGTCACCTTCTTTTACTATTTGTTAATATTCTATAACCCCAGAAGCATTGTTGCAAACCGGAAATAAATCAGAAGCGAAATTGCGTCGACAATGGTCGTAATAAACGGCGAAGCCATGACCGCCGGGTCGAATCCGAGCTGCTTGGCAACAATCGGCAGCGTACAGCCGACCAGCTTGGCCGCAAACACGGTCACCACCAGGGTCATGCAGATAACCATGGCCACATAGACTGTAATCGGATTGTGGAACAGCCCCCGGTCAATCAGCATCAGCTTGGCAAAGTTACAGGCCGCCAGGGTAATGCCGATAATTAGGGAAACCCGCATCTCCTTCCAGATGACATCCTTCAGGTTATGGATCGAGATCTCATCCAGCGAGATACCGCGGATGATCGTAACACTGGCCTGGGAGCCGGCATTACCGCCGGTATCCATCAGCATCGGGATATAGGCAGTCAGGATCGTGACCGCCGCCAGCGCGCTTTCAAACGAAGAGATGATCTGGCCGGTAAAGGTGGCCGACACCATCAGCAGCAGCAGCCATGGCAGTCTGGCCTTGACGGTATCGAAGATGCCGGTCTTGAGGTACGGCTTCTCCGACGGCGTGATAGCGGCCATCTTTTCGATATCCTCGGTCGCCTCTTCTTCCATGATATCGATGACATCGTCGACGGTGATGATGCCGACCATGCGGTTTTCCTTATCGACAACCGGCAGGGCCGTGAAGTCGTATTTCTTGAAGATCTGGGCAACTGCTTCCTGGTCTTCCGTGGTATTGCAGGAGACGACCTCCTCATGCATGAAGTCACCGACCCGGGCATCCTCCGGCATCATGATCAGATGCCGCAGTCCGACGGTCCCGAGCAGAACCCGCTTGGAGCTGAGCACGTAAAGGACATTGACTGTCTCGGAATCGACACCCTTCTGGCGGATGCGGGCAAAAGCCTGGGCCGCCGTCATGTCTTCCTTCAGGTCCATGAACTCGGTTGTCATGATCGAACCGGCGGATTCTTCCGGATACCGCAGCAGATGATTGATATCCTTGCGGGTTTCCGGGTTGGCATTGGCCAGGAGCTTCTTGACGACATTGGCCGGCATTTCCTCAAGCAGGTCAGCCGCATCATCCGCGTACAGGTTATCGATGATACTGCCGGCTTCCTTATCGGACAGGGATGTGATGATGTACTGCTGGCTGTCCTGTTCCAACAGAGAAAAGACATCGGCAGCCAGTTCTTTCGGGAACAGACGGAACATCTTGAGCATATCCTCATCTTCCATCTTTTCCAGCACGGCAGCGACATCAGGCTCGTTCATTTCCGCGGCTTTTTCCCGCAGATCCGTATAACGCTTGTTCTTTAAAAGATCCCGAAATTCTTCAAGATCCTGAAGTTCCTTTTCTTCGTTCATGGCAATTCCTCCTTTGGCAGATCATATGATCAGACAACGCAAAAAACAGGCAACATAAATACACACCGTCACTGTTCATACGACCACCTCCGTTCATTACCAATTTTCATTTTAATGAGTTTTCCGCACCCCGGTCAATTCATTTTCCCGCCATATCCCGGTTTTTCTGCAGCAGGTCCATGACCCGGCCGGCATCGGCATCAGGGACCTCCTCCTTCTGCAGAAGATTGAGATATG
>JAFWEA010000168.1 GCA_017543005.1 Solobacterium sp.
GCCAGGGTGTTGCGCACTTCCTCATAGTTGCCGAAGACAGAAGTATACAGAAGCATATAGTCGTTCAGGAATTCCCGTTCTTCACCCGGAACGATAACATCCGGGTACAGCTCAAACTGCAGAGCCTTCAGGAATTTCTGCATGCCGGTGGTGTCAAAGGCATCTTCGCCCCGTTCCAGATTCAGGGACATGCCGATGGCCTTGAAGAGGATGGTGCTGAGCACCTTTCTTCTGCGGTCGATCGATACGTTCATGATCCGGCCGAGCGCGGCCTTCTTGTCATCCGACATGAATTCAAGCCAGGTGCCCCGGGACGGAATCAGTTCACATGTATAGGTATCGTGACCGGTCCGTTCTTCGGAAACAATATCAAAGTAAGCACCCGGAGATCTGACGATCTGGGATACGATGACACGTTCTGCACCGTTGATGATGAATGTTCCGGTCGGGGTCATCAGCGGGAAATCACCAAGGAAGACATCTTCCCACTTGGTCATGACTTCACCGGTGTCCTGATCCACCATTTCCAGTTCCATCTTGGCTTTCAGCGGGGCACTGTAGTTTGCCTCACGGTACTTGCACTCACTGATGGAATATTTCGGTTCTCCAAATTCATAATCCAGAAACTTCAGTTTGATGTTTCCGGCGTAGTTGTAGATGGGATAGATATCGTTGAATACTTCCCGGATGCCTTCCCTTACAAACCACTCAAAGGATGCTGTCTGAATCTCGACGAGATCCGGAAGATCCAGTCCGGCACTGACCTTGGAGTAGTCACGCCGGACAGCTTTGTTGCCATAATGCACAACGTGGTATGTCTGCTTATTTTCCATGTACGCCATCCTTTCGCCTGCATCGCTGAAACGCCGAAAAGGGGTGTTAACCCTGCTTTCAATTTTTCGGCTTTTTTGCAACGTAATATTTTATCATCAAATGGTCAATTCGTCAATTTGTGCGGGTACAGCGGAGAATCCAGTATCCTTTGCTCCGGTCAATGACTTCACAGTTTCCGTAAATCTCCTTCAGCTTCGCAGCTGCGCTTTCCGCGCCCTGCTGGCGGCGGATGACAGCCAGGAAGATGCCTCCGGGATTCAGATGGTCATGTGCAGCCTCCAGGAACGGATAGAGGACTTTTTTGCCTACCCGTATTGGCGGATTGGTCACAACAGCGTCAAACATCGTGCTGATGTGCTCAAAACCGTTGGATTCCACAATTTCCACCGGGCAGTGGTTGCGGACAGCGTTTTCCGCCGTCAGTTCCAATGCCCGCGGGTTTACGTCACCGGCCGTTACGGCGCAGTCCGGGAATGTGCGCTTCAGCGCAATGCCCACCACACCGTAGCCGCAGCCAAGATCCAGAATCCTCCCGTGGAGGTCCTCCCTGACTGCCGATTTCAGCAGCAGTTCGGTGCCGTAATCGACCCCGGACTTGCTGAAAACACCGGTATCCGTAATGAATGTGTAAATATCGCCCGAAAACCGGAAAGAGTGTTCCTTCCGGTTTGAAGGAAGGCTGCGGTTGTCTTCAAAATACTGATTCTGCGCCATGCAGCCTCTCCTTTCTTAGGGGCGAAAAGCCGAACGGAAAATCCGCCGGCTTTTCTTTGTTTTTTGTTTTCAGCGATTACTTGTATTCGACAGTAGCGCCGGCATCCATGAGCTTCTTCTTGATGCCGTCTGCTTCATCAACAGAGATATCCTTCTTGATTTCTGCCGGAATGCCGTCGACCAGCTTCTTGGCATCAACCAGGCCCAGACCTGTGATTTCACGAACAACCTTGATAACGCCAACCTTGGAGTCACCGAAGCTTGTCAGAACAACAGTAACTGTGCTCGGAGCAGCATTTGCTTCTTCAGCCGGAGCAGCAGCAACTGCAACCGGAGCAGCGGCGGAAACGCCGTACTTTTCTTCGATAGCCTTGACCAGTTCATTCAGTTCAAGGATTGTAGCTTCATCGAGATACGCAAGAATCTCTTCCTGTGTTAACTTTGCCATGATTCATTCCTCCTCTTTCTCAGGCAGCTGCCTCAGCAGCCTCTTCTTTTACTTCTTCTTTTGCTTCAGCAGGTGCGCCTTCTCCTCTGGCTTCCGCTACTGCATTGACAGCGCGGGCAAACTGGGAAACAGGAGCCTGCAGTACGGACAGCAGCATGCTGAGCATACCTTCTCTGTTCGGCAGAGCGCTCAGTTCCTTGATCACGTCTTCGCCGACAACCTTGCCTTCAACGATGCCGCCCTTGAGAACAAGAGCTTCATGCTTCTTGGCATACTTTGCCAGCACACGGCTTGCTGCGGTCTCGTCAGAACCGAATACAAGTGCATTCGGGCCGGTCAGATAGTTCTTCAGTTCACCGAAACCTGCGGCTTCAGCTGCGCGGGCAGCCAGCGTGTTCTTGTAGACTTTCATCTCCACGCCTTCCTCCCGCATCAGTCTGCGCAGTTCAGTGACTTCAGCAACGCTCAGACCACGGTACTCTGCAACAACTGCAGATGCAGAATCAGTCATCTTGCCGGCGATTTCGGCAACGACGTTCTTCTTGTTTTCCAATACCGTCTGATTCATTCCTTCACCTTCACCTTTCTACTGTTATCGCCTACCGAATATAAAGCCTCTGCCGGCGGCAGAGGCAAAAAAGTTTATACTGAAACTTTCTACCTCGGTAACATGATTAAGCTTCCGCCGTTACTGTCTCTGGTATTTGATAACGATGATATGTTAAATCAACTCCCTGCTCATGTCAATGCCATTTTTTCAGGAACCGCAAAGACCGCTGCGCATCAGCGAATCTCTGCTATAATAATCTGGCATTTATAAATAAGGAGATTCAATATGTCTGTACTGAAGAAAGCCGGGACAGCCCTGGCGGCAGCGATGCTGCTGGCCGGGTCCGTGGCTGTGACAGCCCGGGCAGATGGAGATATCATCGCCGTAAGTGACTATGATCTGACAGCCGCGGGGCCGACGTGCCTCGGCTCAAACCTGGCCGACCTGACGGCTGATGCCATGCACTGGTATGCCGGCAAGAACGGTCCGTATAAAAAAGCAGATTTTGCCTGGGTCAGCGAGGCGGTCTTCACCGGCAGTATCCCGGCCGGCGAGATCAGTGAAGCGGCCATCCGCAATGCCATTGCCGAAGATGCCGTCATGGTGGAGATCAAGACGACCGGCGGCCAGATCATGCGGGCCCTGGAAGCCACCGTTGCCAATGTCCCGGAAGCCGATCCGGACTTCGTTACCCCGGCAAATCTTGCCTATGTCATCGACATGAGCCAGCCGGGTATCCCTGCCGATGAACGGTACAGTGAAAAGAAGTCAAAGATTCTCGGCCTCGATACGCTGGATGACGACGAGAACATGTCCTGGATTGAAAACTACCGGGTCGTACTGGATGCCGGTTCGCTCGCTTACCTGCCGAACCTGCTGGAGGAAGACGCCACGATGGTGGTGGAACAGGAAAACGGTGTATCCCTCCGGGAAATCGTCACCGCCTACCTGCGGGACGGCCTGAAGGGAACCGTCACAGAAGTCTATGCAGATGAACACGGTGACGGCCGGATCCTGGTTGTTTCCCCTTCCGAAGTGATCTTCGATGAGGAAAACAACAGCTATGAGTACAAACTCCGCACTGAGATCAAGGACGACAAGGGCATCTACTGGATCGCCGTACCGGAAGACAAGCTCTCCCGCAAGCTGCAGGGCATCATCGGCAACCGCCTCTACCGCGGCAGCTTCCGGGTCAAGTTCAACGGTTCCGAGGAAGATATCGTCTGTGCCCAGACCCGTTACAATGTCATCATCCCGGTCACCGAGCCGAGCGGTTCCTTCACCCTGGCCTACAACGAAATCATCGGCAACACCGGCAACCTGCTGATCCTGCTGGCCGGCATGGCCGTGTTCGGTCTCATCATTGGCATTACCGTGCTGGTCAACCGCGCCGGCAGCCGCCGCCAGAGCAAGTACAATTCCCGCCGCAGATAAAAGATAACTCCATGGCCTTTCGGTCATGGAGTTGTTTTTTTATTTCATGGATACGATCGCTTCGATCTCGATGGCCATTCCGCCGGGCAGGGCCTTTACCTCAACGCAGCTGCGGGCCGGCTGGCAGGGCAGGTACTGGTGGAAGAGTTTGTTGAATTCACCCCACCGGCTCATGTCCGTGATGAAGCAGGTGCACTTGACGACCTTGTCCACATCACCGCCGGCATTGACGATGACCCGGGTCAGATTCTTCAGAACCTGTTCGGCCTGGCCGAGGAATGTTTCAGGAAGTTCGCGGGTTTCGGGATCACGGCCGCCGGTGCCGGATACATACATGACATCGCCGTCGATGACTGCAGATGCGAACGGAGCATCCGGATTGACCGGGCCGCCCTGGGCGTTGACTCTTCTGAGCATGATATTTTTCTCCTTCTTTCGTCTGGATTCATTATAGAATGAATATGCCATGAATAAACTGCAATTGATCAGGGGCCTGGACCGGCTGCCCTGGACAGATGAACAATACGAACTGGCCCGGCAGACCGGCGGGATCGTCGTCGAGATCCAGCAGGATGCCGAAGGTGTCCTGTTTGCCCTGCCGAAAGAAAAGATATTTACCGAATCAGCGATCGGCCGCGGCTATGTCAAGGACTATACCGTTGCCCAGATGAAAGCCTGGCAGATCACGGATGATGCCCACCCGGACGGAACCCCGCCCATCTGTTCCCTGGAAGAACTGCTGGCCTTCCTGGCCCCGGAAAACCTGAAACTGCTGATCATCTTCCGCAATCAGCTGATCGGCTATGTCGGTATGGAAGAGAAAGCTGTCGCCCTGGTGCACCGGTACGGCCTGCAGGACCGCGTTTATTATGCGGCGGAAAGCTACGTCAGCGTCACGGATGTCCTGGCTGCCGATGCGCAGGCCCGGGCCGTGCTGATATATGATCAGCCCCTGCTGGACCCGGTCAGCTTTGCCGTAAAGAATCATCTGTACGGCCTGATGCCCCTGTCCGGCCAAATCACCGAGACAATCCGGCAGCGCTGCCGGCAGAATCACCTGGTCCTGTTCTTCGAGCAGTCCGATCATCACAGAATCATTACAGCAGAGATCCCTGCAGAAACGGAGTGAATCAATATGACAAACGAAAAATGGAAAATCGCTTTTTACGGTGAAGAAGATTTTGCCGAACGGATGAAAGGCAGCGTCACTCCCTGGCTTTATCAGAATGTGGTCTCCGGCACCACGC
>JAFWEA010000169.1 GCA_017543005.1 Solobacterium sp.
AGCACATCGACAAAGGCGATGAACAGGTTCAGGATCCCCAGCCGGATCAGCCGCTTCTTCTGACTGGAGAGCAGCTTCAGAATCCGTTTCCACAGCGAAATATCAAGGGAATCCGTATTATAGGTTTTTTCCTCAAACCGGATCTGACTCATATTCCGCCTCCGTTTCCGCATAGGAAGACTGGATCTCATAGATCCGTCTGTAAAGACCATCACGTTTAATCAGTTCGTCATGGGTGCCGCTCTGGGTAATCCGGCCGTTTTCAAGCACGATAATCCGGTCGGCATCCCGGGCACTGTTGATCCGCTGGGTGATGATGATGGTTGTGATATTCTTTCCGCGCTCCTTCAGGGCATGGCGGATCTGCCGGTCGGTCCGGGCATCCACGGCACTGAGGGAATCATCAAAAATCAGGATACGGCTGTCATTCATGAGGGTCCGGGCAATCGCAATCCGCTGTTTCTGACCGCCGGACAGGGTCACGCCCTTCTCGCCGACCAGGGTGCTGTAGCCCTGCTCGAACTCATTGATGACATCATGCACGGCCGCAATCGAAGCTGCCGCTTCCACTTCCTTCTCGCCGGCTTCCCGGCCCAGATGGATATTTTCGTAGATCGTACGGGAGAACAGGAACGGTTCCTGCAGGACAATGCCGACTTTCTGCCGCAGGTACTGCCGGTTGATCTCTTTCAGTTCCACCCCGTCCAGCCGGATCGAACCGCTGTCGTAGTCATAGAGCCTGGTCAGAAGATGAACCAGGGTAGACTTGCCGGCCCCGGTCGGGCCCATCAGGGCAATGGTTTCACCCGGTTTGATATGCAGGGAAACATCATCCAGCACCGGCACTTCCTCATCCCCGTATTTGAAGGAAAGATGATCAAAGACAATATCCCCGCTCAGTTCCGGGGCTTCGCCGCTGGTCATATCTTCTTCCGGTTCATTGAGGATTTCATTCAGACGGTCAATTGATACTCCGCTCTTGCCGATATCGGAAAGAATGCGGCCCAGCTGGCGGATCGGCCAGAGAATCATGGATTCATAGGACATGAAGACCATGAAATTACCGGTGGTCAGGGAACCGCTGCGGGCTTCCTGGATGCCGGCGTACAGGACAATCAGCGTCTGCAGCAGGCAGATCAGGTCACTGCTGGACCAGTAGCGTCCCAGCAGCTTGATCATCGCAAACGTACGATCCCGGAAATCCTCGTTGTAATCCCGGAACCGGTTGATTTCATATTTTTCGCGGCCAAAGGCCTTGATCACGCGGATCCCGTTGAGGTTTTCCTGAATGATTGAAGTCATGCGCCCTTCCGATTCATCGGACGCCAGGAATGCCTGCTGGTTGCGCTTGTAGAAGTAATACGCATACAGGAACAGCACCGGCATCAGGATGACGGCCCTGACGGCCATGCGCCGGTGAATGCCAAACAGCACGGTACAGGCAATCAGCACCGTGCAGAGCGAACGGATCATCTGCTGGAACTGCTGGCCCAGCACCCGGCGGATAATGTCCACGTCAGTGGTGCACCGCTGCACCAGGTCACCTGTCTTTGTCCGCACATGATACTCATAGGGCAACCGCTGCAGATGCGAATAGAGATCCCTGCGGATCCTGGCCGCCATGTCTTCCGACATCCGCCCGCTCAGATACCCTCTGAGGAACAGGAAAACCGACTGCAGCAGATATACCCCGACAATCATCAGACCGCCGACGTAGAGATGCTCCCGCAGCCAGGCTGTACACCCGAACATTTCCGCAATCATGATATTGACTGTGCCTGCTAAAGGCCGGCCGTCAATGACGTAGTCAATGAAAAATCCGAAGATCAGCGGGGTCAGAAGTCCCAGGAAAACAGCAAAAACGGCAAAGACCGCCACACAGGCAAATCTCCACCGGTTTCCGCGCAGATATTTTTTGATAAACTGTCGTCTGTTCATGCCATATCAGTATAGCATTAAAGATTGTTTTCTTCCTTATATGCCTTCAGGGCCCGGGCAATCTGATCCGGGCAGGATGTCTTCTTGAAACCGCACGGTGTGCCTTCGAAATCTTCGATGACATCGTCGATCTTCATACCCCGGATAATCTTGGAAATCCCGAGCAGATTACCAGCACAGCCGCCGAGAATCCTGACGCTCTTGATGGTATCGCCTTCGATTTCAAATGTATATTTCTGTGAGCATACGCCTCTTGGTCTGTATTCAAATGTTGTCATTGTTCTTTCCTCCACGAGCGCCATTATACCAAAGCCAGGGTGGGTTGCAATGGATTTGCCCGAATCATTCGATATCGAACTCCGGCGGCACATCGATTTCGTCCGAAACATACTTCCCGTTCTTTTTCCGCTGCCGGACGCATTCACTCAGTAGATATTCGATCTGCCCGTTGACCGAACGGAAATCATCTTCCGCCCACTGGGCAATGGCGTTGTACAGCTTCGGTGACAGCCGCAGAGGAATCTGCTTTTTCTGGCTGTCCTTCATCAGTACAGGCTTCCCGAATTCACGACCGGCTGGGCATCATGATTGCCGCACAGCACAACCAGCAGATTGGATACCATGGCTGCCTTGCGCTCCGGATCCAGTTCCACGACATCGTCTTCCTTCAGCTTATCCAGGGCCATCTCAACCATGCCGACAGCCCCGTCAACGATCATCTTGCGGGCATCGATGATGGCGGACGCCTGCTGGCGCTGCAGCATAACCGCTGCGATTTCCTGCGCATAGGCCAGATATGTGATCTTGGCATCAATGATTTCAATGCCGGCATCCTTCACGTTTGCTTGGATCTGTTCACGGATCCGTTCAGCCACAACCGTGCTTGATCCCCGCAGGCTGCCTTCATCCGGCCGGCCGTCACCGGTCGTATCGATATTCTGGGCCACATCATACGGATAAATACGAACAATATCACGCAGCGCGGTATCGCACATCAGCGACAGATATTCCTTGTAGTTGTCAACCGCGAATACCGCCTTGGCTGTATCCGTCACCCGCCAGGTAACCGCGATGCCGATTTCCACCGGATTGCCGAGGACGTCATTGATCTTCTGCCGGGCATTGTTCAGGGTCATGACCTTCAGTGAGATCTTACGGCTGGTCATTTCAACACTTTCTCTTGCCCCGAACAGGGATTTGACATCACCGGACTGATTCAGCTTTGTCTTTGCCGCCGGATTGACTGCCTGGCAGAACGGATTGACGAAGTAGAAGCCTTCCCCTTTCAGTGTTCCGATATACTTGCCGAACAGGGTCAGGACCAGCGCTTCCTGCGGCTTCAGTACTTTCAGGCCGAGCAGAAGGATCCAGCCGCAGCCAAGCCACAGAAGACTCAGAAAGAGGACCAGCGGATGAATCCGCCGGGAGGCGATCAGATTGAAGATAACGGCCAGATAGAGCCCGATCACCAGGATCAGGACAAGGATTCCGTTTTTCTTATTTTTCAGAGTAATTTCTTCCATAATGATATCTCCTTATTTTGATATCATTTTAATATCACATTTGTATCATTGCAAGTAATATTTGAAGAATTCTGTCATCCTCCCTGATCCTGCGAATATAACAGTTATGAGAACGCTGTTGTGTTTTTCCATAATTCTTTTGTACGCCCGGCTGTTTCCGCGTGACCGGCTGATCAGTACAGAACTGATCGTGCTGGTCTGCGCGTCATTGGCAGCTGCATTCCTCTGTCCGGGAACGATATTTGCCGCTGAAGTACCGGTATTGCTGTATGCGGCCATGATTGACCGGCGTACCGGGGAGATTCCTGACCTCTGCGCCATCCTGCTCTTAATCTTTGCCCTGGGTGAGCCGGTTCATTATTTCTCTGCTGCACTCGGAGTTCTTGTGCTGACGGGATTGCTGGCAGTGGCCGGACTGCTGGGCTTTGGCGATGTCAAGATAATGGCTGCCTGGACGATTGCACATGGCCGGATGATTCTTTCAGCCCTCAGTGTCTCCTGCTGGCTCTGCCTGCTGTATTGTTTTACGCACAGACGAAAAAAACAGATCCCCTTTGCGCCGTATCTGGCGTTCGGGTTTCTGTTTGTTCAGTTATTCTTCGGTTCCGCAAGCGGCAATGCAAACCAGAATGTACTGCCTTTGCCCGGCTCGCTCTCCACCCCGTAAGGAACCTGATGCAGGTCAAGGATCTCCTTGACGATGGCCAGCCCGATGCCGCTGCCGCTGGCCGCCCGGACATGCGTACGGTCCACTTTGTAGTAGCGGTCCCAGACCAGCGGAAGCTGATCGGCCGCTATGCCTTCACCATAGTCCTGCACTTCCACCCGGGCCATGCCGTTCTCCCTCTTCAGACGGACATCAATCTGCCGGCTGTTGCCGGAGTAGTTGACCGCATTGGTCATGAAATTGTTGAAGACCTGCCGGATTCTTTCGATATCGGCCTTCACTTCGGTCTTTCCGGGATCCTGCCAGTTCAGGGTAAAGCCGTCATTGACATGATAGACATCATATTTGCGCATTTCCTGCGTGATCAGATCGGCCAGATCGAAATCAGCCGGCTGCAGTGTAATCCGGTGTTCCTGCAGACGGGACAGATCCAGCAGGTCATTGACCAGCAGCTTCAGGCGCTGAGATTCATCGATGATCACCTGCAGATTCTCAGGGTTGTTTTCCCCCGGCAGGTCCCGCATCATTTCGCCATAGCCGCTGATCATGGTCAGCGGGGTGCGCAGATCATGGGATACATTGGCAATCAGATCCCGCTTGGCCCGGTCAGCCTTCTGGATATCATCCGCCGCCCGCTGCAGGGTCTCATTGAGTTCCTCCGCTTCCAGGTATTTACCGGTATCAGCGGATGCTTCATAGCGCCCTTCCGGCAGCTGTTTCGCCGCTTCGTTGATCCGGGTCAGCGGTCTGGCAATTGTCCGGTACATCAGCATCGTCAACAGAGCCATGAAGATCAGAATAATGCCGCTGATATACCACAGCTGCATCTTCAGCGTCGCCGTCGCCGCGTCCACCGGGGAAATACTGCCATATACCATGACAATCGTATCGCCCGCATCCGCCGGTACGATCCGTGTATAAATCACTGAATCCAGCCCCGGCCGGCCGCTCATTCTCGTCTCTCCCCGGTACAGGTAGGTATTGTCGTTCTGCTCCGCCTCATAGACATGGCCAAGCAGTTCCAGGGAATCCATGCGGTACAGCGGACAGCCCATATTGCCGGCGGTCATATCCCCCGTACTGGCGCCGATTACCCGTACACACAGGTCATTCTCGGCCGATACCCGGAAGATGGTCTCATTCAGATCACCGCTGTCAAGCGCATTCGTCACCTCATTGCTGACGTTTTTGATCATGCTGATCTTGTTGGCTTCATACATCGGCTGCAGAAGCCCGATCTGAAACAGCAGCACCACCCCGATCATCGCCGTCGCAAAGAACAGCAGGTAGCGGGCTATTTTCCATTTAAGACTGACTTTCTTTTTCAAAACGGTAGCCAACTCCTCTCAGCGTCACGATCATCCGGCTGTATTCGCCGAGATTCTTCCGCAGCAGTTTGATATGGGTATCCAATGTCCGGTCATCGCCGAAGAAATCATAGCCCCAGACCGTCTGCAGAATCTGTTCCCGGGTCAGGGCAATACCGGCATTCTTGACCAGATAGACAAGCAGTTCGTATTCCTTGGGGGAAAGGCCCACCCGGACGCCGTCAATGGATACAGTCCGGGCCGAATAATCGATCTCCAGCCCGCCGGTCCGGAAGGTTTCCCCGGCCCCGCTGCGGGTCCGCTTCAGGATGGCGTGAATCCGCATCATGAGTTCCTTGCCGGAAAACGGTTTGACGACGTAGTCATCCACGCCCAGGTCAAACCCGTGCACCTTGTCATATTCCTCGCCCAGTGCCGACAGCATGATGATCGGCATATCCGGGGCTGTCTTCTTGATCTGCCGGCAGGCAGAAAAGCCATCCAGGTTCGGCATCATGATATCCATGACGATCAGATCAAAGGCCTGGGTCTCACACAGTTCGACAGCTTCCATGCCATCGCCTGCCTCAGTAACCTGAAAGCCCTCATATTCCGCATACTTCCGGATCATCTCCCGGATCCGGATTTCATCATCCACAACGAGTATTCTGGTCATATTCTGCCCTCCTGAATCAACGATATGATAACAAAGTGAAGTCTTTGTGAACAATTCTTAAGAAGTGAAAAATTCTCTGCCGCCCAGCATGTCCGGAAAGTCGCAGTATTTCTCCAGCAGACCGGAGAAAGCTCCGATCAGAGCACCGTTGACCACCGCACTGAAGATCGTTCCCGGCCCCACTCCGGCAAAGGTGCCGAAGCCGAAACAGAGAAAAGACAGCACCACAGCCGTAACGGCGCTGATGCAGTCATAAACCGTTTTGGTGCGGGCCAGCGGCAGATTGTAGGCAGACACCAGTTCCTTGACAATCAGTTCATAGGCTTCCGGCGGGATATACGTATGAAACAGCAGCGCCACCCCCAGCGCACAGAGCACAAGCCCGCCGCCAAACAGCACCAGCCGCATCAGCATCGTAACGGCCTGCAGTGACCCGGTCAGTTTCATCATGAGATCAAGCAGGATCCCGTAGATCACCGCCGTCATAAAGGAAAACAGGTATCCCGGCTTGAGGCGTCTGAGAAACAGCGACAGCAGGACAATCAGCAGCGCCTGGAACAGGTATTCCGCCATACCGAAAGTAAACCACGGATAGATACCGGAAATAAAAAGATAGATAACATAGGCCGGGGCCACAACCATGGACATGCCCAGGGCCGCCTTCTCGGTCAAAGCAGTCCCCAGAGCCAGCAGTAAAAGTCCCGGCAGGAACGTGAATTCACTGTAAATAATGATTTTTCTGTTCAAAATGATAACCTCGCAGTTCCGTTTGATACAGAAACGGAAAAAGATACCTACTCAGTATACTCTGTTTCCTGCCAGGCGCAAAAGAAAACAGCTGTCTGATGACAGCTGCTGTTCTTACAGATGTTCGATGACTTCGGCGGCCGCCCCGATTTCCGGCACAACCAGATCTTCGATCTTTCCGGCATCGCTGGCTTCCGCAATCTTTTCATTCAGCGGCACTCTGGCCAGGACCGGCAGATGGAACTTCTCCGCTGTCTCGGCAATGTGTGACTGACCAAAGACATACATCTTGTGGCCGCACTCACCGCATTCGACATAGCTCATGTTTTCCACCAGGCCGAGAATCCGGATATTCATCATGTTGGCCATGTTGATGGCCTTCTCGACAACCATGCCGACCAGTTCCTGCGGGCTGGTAACGACAATGATGCCGTCCAGCGGCAGCGACTGGAACGCTGTCAGCGGGACATCACCTGTTCCCGGAGGCATATCGACGAACATGAAGTCTACATCATCCCAGAAGACTTCTTCAAAGAACTGCTTCAGGATACCGGCAACCATCGGGCCGCGCCAGATGACCGGCTGGTTCTCTGTTTCCAGCAGCATATTCGCCGTAACGATCTGCATGCCCTTTTCGGTCTTGGCCGGAATCATCAGCTCACCGTCGCCGTGAGCTCTTTCATGAATGCCGAAGACCTTGCCCATGCTCGGGCCGGTAATATCGCCATCCAGGACTGCTGTCCGATAACCGCGGCGCTGCATCTCACTGGCCAGGATGCTGGTCACGAAGGACTTGCCGACGCCGCCCTTGCCGGAAACGACACCGATTACTTTCTTCACACTTGAGCGCGGATGAAGATGCGCACTGAAATCCGGCTTGCCGCCCTCGGTACGGGAGCTGCAGTTTGCCGAGCATGACGAGCAGTCATGATTGCAGTTTTCAGGATTCTGAGCTGTCTGAGTCATATTGTATGTTTACCCCACTTCCGCCTAATATTGTACCAAATACGTCAAGCACCGGCCGAAAAATGCCCGGCGATGTATGCTGGCAACATTTTGAAAACAATATATTTTCAAGGATTTTCCTGGCGATAATATTCCAAAACACCAGGCGCAATATTTTTATAATTATTATTATTCGGCATATTTATGCGCCTTTCTGACATTGTTGGCTTTCCAAGCATGGCTGTGTTATCATAATTATGCACGTTGGAAAAACAACAGAGGTTTATACATGAGGAAAACATTGCTCGGCGATCTGCGGGATTCGGAACTGTTCCATGGCGTCAGAAGAGATGAAGCCCGCCGCATCCTCCAATCACTGGATGCCCAGCTGAAAAACTACCGCAAAGGCCAGACAATCCTGTCTGCCGGTTCCCGGGTCCGCCGGATCGCATTGATTATGGAGGGCTCCGTCTCCCTCTTTCAGACCGATTTCTGGGGCCGCCGGATCCTGATCGACAGCCGCCGCAGCGGGCAGATTTTTGCTGAAGCGTTTGCCTGTGACCGGCACGCCCTGAGCAGTTTTACCGTACAGGCAGATGAAGCCACCGTCATCCTCTGGTTTGATATCATGGACATTCTGCGGGTGGACGCAGCCGA
>JAFWEA010000170.1 GCA_017543005.1 Solobacterium sp.
TCTGTGCCCGGTTTCCCAGGATGGTATCCTGCCGATTCTGGAACTCTGCCAGGAAAAGGGCGTCAAGGTTATCAACTATGACTCCCCGGTTGCTGACCGTGACCTGGTTGAATGCTTCATCGGTTCCGATAACTACAGTGCCGGCCAGCTGGATGCTGAATACCTGAACGAAAAGTATCCGGACGGCGGCGCTATGCTGATCATCGACAACCCGAAGGCTGAATCTGTTGTTGCCCGTGTCAAGGGTCTGACAGAAAACCTGAATGAAAACTTCGAAGTCGTCAACGACTACAACATCTCCACTCTGGAAGAAGTTCTGTCCGGTACAGAAGACACTCTGCAGGTTCATCCGGAACTGGCCTTCATCTTCGGCCTGAATGACTCCTGCGGTCTGATTTCCCTCGGTGCAGTTCAGTCTGCCGGCCGTGATGACATCGTTGTCGTTTCCGTCGACGGTTCCCCGGATGGTCAGGCTTCCATCGCTGACGGCGGTCTGATGGCTACAGCTGCTCAGTCCCCGGTCACAATCGGTCAGGAAGTCTTCGCTGCTCTGCAGAAGGATGTTGCCGGTGAAGAACTGGAAGATGTCAGCGTTCCGTGCTTCCTGATTTCCCAGGAGAACATTGCTGATTACGATGTCACACAGTGGCACTAATCTGTAAGAATCATCTAATTAACTAAACAGCAAGACGTAAGGAGGGGATCAATTTGAGCGAAAAACCTATCTTACTTGAAATGAATGGAATCCATAAAAGTTTTCCAGGCGTACACGCTCTCGATGACGTGCATCTGGATCTTCGCGCAGGCGAAGTCCATGCGCTGCTCGGCGAGAACGGGGCAGGTAAGTCAACGCTGATCAAAGTTCTTGGCGGTATTTATTCCAAAGATGAGGGAGATATCATCATCAACGGCGAGAAGGCGGAAATCAAAAATGTCAAGGATGCGGAAAAGTACGGCATCAGCATCATCCATCAGGAAATCGTTCTGGTACCGGAAATGTCCATTTCTGACAATATTTTCCTGGGCAAGGAAGAAGGACCTGCTTTCTCCATTTCCCGTTCGGCGATGGAAAAGAAGACGCAGGAACTGCTGGATTCGTTCAATATGGGTCTGAAGGCTACGCAGTTGGTCTCCTCCTTGAATATTGCTCAGCAGCAGATGGTGGAAATCATCCGGTCGACGTTCAGCCAGGCAAAGATCATTGTCATGGATGAACCGACATCGTCGCTGTCTGACAAGGAGGTCGATGCGCTGTTTGATACGATCAGAAACCTGAAGGCGCAGGGAATCGGCATTATCTATATTTCCCACCGTATGAGTGAGCTGGATCAGATTGCTGATCGTGTCTCGGTATACCGTGACGGCAAGTACATTGCCACCAGAGAAGTCAAGAACACCACTGTGGATGAACTGATCGAACTGATGGTCGGCCGTGCGGTCGGAAACTACTACAACCGGACCTACAATGAATGCACCGAAACAATCATGGAAGTCCGGAACCTGTCCAATAAGAAAGTACATAACGTATCGTTTGATCTGAAGAAGGGCGAGATCCTCGGCTTTGCCGGACTGGTCGGTGCCGGCCGGACGGAAACCATGCGGGCAATCTTCGGCATGGACAAGAAAGACTCCGGTGAAATCATCATCGAAGGCAAGCCGGTAACCATCAACAGTTCCAAGGACGGCCTGGCTGCCGGTATCGGCCTGGTGCCGGAAAGCCGGCGTGAAGAGGGCATCTTCCCGGATCAGAACATCAAGTTCAATGAAACGATCAAGGTCCTGAACGAATTCATCAAGAACATGCGGGTGGATTCGAAGAAGGAAACGGAAATTGCCGAAAAGTATATGAAGGAACTGTCGGTCAGAGCACCGGGTCTGGGTACCTTCGTCGGCAACCTGTCCGGCGGCAACCAGCAGAAGGTGGTCATCGCCTCCTGGCTGGCCGCAAAGCCGAAGATTCTGATCATGGATGAGCCGACCCGCGGTATCGACGTCGGTGCCAAGGCGGAAATCTACGCCATCATGAATGATCTTGTTAAAAACGGTGTTTCCATCATCATGGTTTCTTCTGAACTTCCCGAGGTCATCGGTATGAGTGACCGGGTCGTGGTCATGCGCAGCGGTGAAATCTCTGCCATTCTCGACCGCAGTGAAGCAGATCAGGTAACCATCATGAAGAACGCAGTCAACATTTAACGGAGGAAAACAA
>JAFWEA010000171.1 GCA_017543005.1 Solobacterium sp.
ATTTTGAAACCGCTTTATGTTAGGGTATACTAAGTAAAGATCTGTCTTGTACAAGGAGGAAAACAACACATGGATCAGAGAATTGCTGAATTTGTCAAAGCGCATCAGGAAGACATCGTCAACGACTGGCGCGACCTGGTTAACCTGGAAGGAAGCCTGAGAGAACCGCAGTATCTTTATCCGGAAGCTGAATGGCTGAAGGCAAAGTTCACCGAAGCCGGTGTCAAGTGCGAAATCATCTCCACAGCCGACAATTATCCGCCGCTGGTCTGCGGCACCATCGGTGAAGACCGTCCGGGTGTCCCGGTTATCTTTGCCGGTCACTTCGATACTGTCTTCAACAAAGGAACCTACGGTGACAACCCGTTCCGCATCGATGAAGACGGCAAGGCTCATGGCCCGGGCGTCCTGGATATGAAGGGCGGCATCATCATCGCCCTGTGGACCATCAAGGCGCTGGAATCCATCGGCTACAACGAGCGTCCGATCCGTGTCTGCTGGTGCTCCGATGAAGAAGGCGGCACCGATCACGGTCCTGTTTCCAAGCTCATCACCGAATGGACAAGCGGCTGCATCGCCGGCTTCAACATGGAAACATCCCCGGTTGACTGGAAGCTCTGTGTCGGCCGTAAGTATATCTTCAGCGGCAAGGCTGTCTTCCATGGCATCAGCGCTCACTCCGGCAACAACTACGAAGCAGGCCGCAACGCCATCGTCGAAGCTGCCTACAAGGTCATTGCCATCCAGAACATGAACAACATGGAACTGGGCACCCACATGAACCCGGCCATCATCGCCGGCGGCCGGATGCCGAACTCCATCCCGGATGAATGCACCCTGACCTTCAGCGGCCGCTTCAAGACCAAGGCTGAAATCGCCAGAGTCCGTGAAGAACTGAAGGAACTCTTCAGCAAGACCGAAATCGACGGCTGCTCCATCGAATACACCCTGTCTGATCCGGCCGGCGGCTTCGAAGCTTCCGACAAGAACATGGCCCTGTGGAGCTTTGTCAACGATGTCTGCAAGGCTGAAGGCTTCCACGAAGTCGACCACGTCTTCCTGGGCGGCGGCTCCGACGCATCCGGCATGGCCGAATCCGGCACACCGGTCCTGTGCAGCTGCGGTGTCCGCGGTGAATGGAACCACACCGACAGAGAATACGCAGTTGTCGACTCGATGTTCGAGCGTGTCAACATGTGGTCCAACGTCGTCATGCACCTGGACGAATTCAAGCTTGACTAATCCCCTGATACACAAAGCACTGCCACGCGGCAGTGCTTTTTTCATCCTCTGATCAGGTATTCGATTTCGTTGCGCTTGGCCCCGGTCACCTTCATCAGGTACCGGATGACCCGTTCCCGTGATTCTTCGGGCTTGCGCTTGTATACATTGTTCGTGAAGTAGCGGCCCAGGTATTTCTCCGGCGTGGCATAGCGGGCGATGCCCCAGCCATAGGTATTGCCCTGGCTGTCGGTTTCATACTCGAAGTTCGTAGTGATCACATAGCACTTCATCTGCAGCTTTGTGATCTGGGTATCGAAGCCCTTGCGGGGAATCCACTGGTCCTTCCCGTTTTCACGCGGCTTGATATAGCCGCCGATGGCCTTGGCTTCCTTGGAAAGCACCGACGGCCGGGAAGCGATGATATTGTAGAGAAACTCTTCGCTGCCGGAGAGCCCTTCGTCCACCCGGGCATCATAGTCATACCCGTCCCGGCGCATGTTGGCAAAGTCACTGAACCACTTCCGGCTGATGAAGACCGCCTTGTTGTGAAAGAATTTCCCGTAGGCACACCGCAGTTCACTGATCACCGGGCCTTTCCACTCCCACGGGCCCGGCTGGTCCGAAAACCAGATCTCACGCGGCGTATGTTCCTCAATCGAAAAACCAGGGATTTCATTGGCGAAAAACGGCAGGAAGCCCAGTTCTTCAACGGCCTGTTCCAGATCTGCCATGTTGCGGAATGTGTAATCTTTCATACTGTCCTCTTTACGGATTCATTATACCCTATGAGAATACAATCATTTCATTATGCATATATCATCTTTGGTGCTAATATTAAAACGTTGTTTTAAAAATAGGGGGTAGACATGTCCGCATCAAATTCTAGTTCAAATTCCGTCTTCAATATCCCTGCTTTCTGGAAAGCCCAGATGCAGGACTGGCGGGTCACTGTCATCCGGACTTCTCTGGAACGTCTGGGGTACAAGATGATCCTGCCGTATCTGACACTCTACGTCATCATGCTGGGCGCGACCAAGACGCAGTTCGGGTACGTCAACAGCCTCGGCATGGTCATGGGCGGCCTGCTGGCACCGCTGATCGGTTCCATCATTGACCGCAACGGCCCGAAGAAGGTATATATCTTCGGTATTCTGGTTCTCGCCGGCGGCTATCTGGCCCTGGCTGAAGCCCGTATCTGGCAGATCGCGGCCCTGGGCGTCTTCCTGCATGCCATGGGACAGCGTCTCGGCGGCCAGAGCTGCTCGACCATCTGCGGCAACTGCCTGGCCAACTGTGACCGGGCCAAGGGCATGCTGATATGCGAGTCTCTCGCAGCCGGTGTTCTCGGCATGGTCGGTCCGCTGATGTCCGGCTGGATTCTCGTCAACATGATGCACGTAACCGGTGCGCCGACTGATCCGAACACGGTCAGACCGCTGTTCTACATCGCCCTGGCCTGCACGCTTGTTTCCCTGCTGATCGTTGTTTTCCGGCTCTCCTTCAAGAGCTGGGGCCACAGCAAGGCCAAGACCAATGTCCTGGCAGACGGCATCGCCATCCTCAAGGCTGACAAGAACTGCCGCAAGTGGCTGCTGATCTCCGCCGTCGGCGGTATGCCGCTGGCCATGGTCACACCGTATGTCCAGGTCTTCGCCGCCGAAGTGAAGTCCGCTGACGCCGGCACCCTGGCTGCCATGGTGACTGCCACCGCGCTGACTTCCGTCCTGTGCGGTTATGTCCTCGGCATCATCAGTGACAAGTACGGCCGCAAGCCGGTGCTGCTGCTGACCATTGTGCTGTACCTGCTGGGTCTGGGCATGCTGATCACAACCAAGAGAGTCTCGCTGCTGCTGATCGTCGGCATGCTGCAGGGCTTCCAGGAAATCGGTGCCACCGTGGCCGGTTCCATTGCCCACGAACTTGTGCCGCACCGCATCATGGGCCGCTGGCTCGGTGCCACTGCCATGTTCACCCAGCTGTTCAGTGCCCTGATGGCTGCCCTGAGCGGTCTGATCTATGACAACATCGGCGGCAAGTGGGTCTTCATCATCTACATCGTCTGTGAACTGGTCATCCGGATCCCGCTCCTGCTGAGCATGCCGGAAACCCTGACCACCCCGGTCGATGACGAAAAGTTTGCCAACATCTGATCAGGATGACAAAACAAAAACTGTTCTCGCACCTGCTTTGCGGCAGGATGAGAACAGTTTTTTTACTTCCGGTTTTTATGCCGCAAATGTTGCCTGGATCTGATCCACGATCTGACGGTCAGCCGGCAGCCAGGTGACATAGTCCAGTTCCAGCGGCCGCAGCCAGTGCATGATATCGGAATCCACCCCTTCCAGGTAGCCTTTCTTCACCTTGCACCAGTAGGCGTCCATGATCACATGCCGGTCTTCATAATCGTATTCCACGGTACAGAGTTTATCCTGCACCTCGACCAGTGTTTCAAATTCCTCGAATATTTCTTCCACCATGCGGGAAGGCCCGTATTCTCCTTCTTCATAGATGACGCCAGGGAATTCCCAGCCTTCATTCAGATCCCCGTAACCCCGCTGCGAGACAAAGATACGGTCATTCCAGCGGATTACGGCACAGCACATTCTGATTGTTTCCATTTTCTGCTCCTGTCTAATATACCTCACCTATTGTAACAGAAAATCCGGCCGGAGCCGGATTCTCACTTCTGCAATATAATTGTCCGTTCCGGATCAAAGACCCAGGCCCATCAGGATCAGTCTCATGATGAAGGCACAGATCCAGGCAATGACACACTGGAAGACCACCATGAAGGCTGCCCAGCGGCCGCCCAGCTCCCGCTTCACCGAAGCCACGGCTGCCACACACGGGGTGTACAGCAGGCAGAAGACCAGCAGGACCGCAACCGACAGCGGCGTCAGCACCTGGGCCATGGCGGCTTCGCTGCCAAACAGGATATTCAGGGTCGAGACCACGCTCTCCTTGGCCATAAAGCCGGTCAGCAGGGCCGTGGAGATCCGCCAGTCACCCAGGCCCAGCGGCTTGAGCACCGGTGCAATGAAACCGGCCACCAGGGCCAGAATGCTGTCATGGCTGTCCTGCACCATGGTCAGATGCAGATCCAGATTCTGCAGGAACCAGATGACAACCGTGGCCACAAAGATAATCGTGAAGGCCCGGGTCAGGAAGTCCTTGGCCTTTTCCCACAGCAGCTGCCCGACATTTTTGGCACTGGGCAGACGGTAATTCGGCAGTTCCATGACAAACGGCACCGCATCCCCGCGGAAGACAAACTGCTTGGACAGCAGGGCCGTCAGGATACCGACCATAATGCCGAGCACATACAGCCCGATCATGATCAATGCCCCATG
>JAFWEA010000172.1 GCA_017543005.1 Solobacterium sp.
GCGTGGGCCAGCTGGATGATGTTGTTGACATCACCGATGGCATAGATATGCGGCTTGCTGGTCCGCATGCACATATCGACCTTGATGCCCCGGCCGCGGTCGTTGAGTTCAACAGCAGCCTTGTCGATCTCGAGGCCTTCCATGTTCGGTTCCCGGCCGATTGCGACCAGAACGGCATCGGATTCGATTTCCTTTGTCTCGCCGCCCTTTTCAAATACGGTAATGGCCTTGCCGCTGTCGCTGTTTTTCAGCTCGGTAACCCGGGCCGACAGTTCAAAGCGGATGCCCTTTTCTTCACCCATGCGGCGGACATAGTCGGAAATATCGCTGTCCACCATGGCAATCAGACGGTCCATGAATTCGACAACTGTCACTTCAGCGCCCAGATCCCGGTACAGGAAAGCAAATTCCAGACCGATGACACCGCCGCCGATAATGGTGATCTTTTCCGGCAAGATGCGGTTTGCCAGGGCTGTCGTGCTGTTGAGCACAAACGGCAGGTCAATACCCGGGAAGTTGATCCGGGAGATCTTCGAACCGGTGGCGATAATGACATCATCAAAGGTCATGGTGTATTCTTCACCGGCATTTTCATGGATCTTGACTTCCGTATCGCTGACAAAGGAAGCAGTACCGCGGATCACAGTAACCTGGTTGCTCTTCATCAGGGATTCAACACCACCGACCAGCCGTCTGACGACTTCATCCTTGCGGGCAATAATCCGGTTCATATCCGGCTTGACGGAACCCTGGACATCGATGCCGAAGATACCGGCTTCCTGAATCAGATGGTTGACTTCCGCCGAACGGATCAGAGCCTTGGTCGGGATGCAGCCGACATTCAGGCAGGTACCGCCCATATGTTCCTTTTCAACCAGGGTGACCTTCAGACCCTTCTTGGCCGCATAGATGGCCGCCACATAGCCGCCCGGACCGCCGCCGATGATCAGCAGCTGGGCATGCTTGCCTTCATCTGCCGCTGCGATTTCCTTTTCCTCAAGGGCAACCAGCAGCTGGCCGAGCTTGACGAATTCACCGGCCTTGACGCCGACTTCGGTCACGACACCGTCAGCCGGAGCCTTGTATTCACGGGTATCCTTATCAGCTTCTGTCGCAACCAGCACATCACCCTTATGAACTTCCTTGCCGACTTCCGCCAGAACCTTGACGGCCTTGCCGCCTTCAATGACCCGCAGTTCATGCCTGACCGGTTCTTTTTCTTCAGCCTTTTCGATCTTGACAATCAGCTGGCCAAGCTTGACATACTTGCCTTCTTCCACCCCGATTTCAGCAATGACGCCATCGATCGGAGACTTGTATTCTCTGGTATCCTTGTCGGCTTCTGTTGCGACCAGGACCTGGTCCTTCTTGACCCGGTCACCGACCTTGACGGCAATCTTTGTGCACTTGCCGCCTTCAACGACCCGCAGTTCCTCGGATTCCTTTACCGGTGCGGCTGGGGCCGGTTTCGGGGCAGCTTCGGCTTCATCACTTTCCGAAGCGATGACCGCCAGCACCTGGCCAAGCTTGACGAATTTGCCGACTTCACAGCCGATCGATGTGATCTCACCGCTGACCGGGGCCTTGTATTCCCTGGTGTCCTTGTCGGCTTCCGTTGCCACGATAACCTGGCTTTCTTCCACCATGTCACCGACGCTGACAGCAATCTTCGTGCACTTGCCGCCTTCGACAACCCGGATTTCGGTTTCCTTCATCGTCTTTGCTTCGGCAATGGCTGCGACCAGTTGGCCAAGCTTGACATACTTGCCTTCCTCAATCCCGATTTCCGTGATTTTACCGGCTGCCGGAGCCTTGTATTCTCTTGTATCCTTGTCCGCTTCCGTTGTGGCAATGACCTGGTCTTTTTCAACCGTGTCACCGACTTTGACAAGTATCTTGACGCACTTGCCGCCTTCCACAACCCGGATCTCTGATGCACTCATAATTAATTCCTCCTGACATGATCATTATATATTAAAACCCGCAGAATCACGGGTTTTAACGCTTTTACTGATATACTGCTCTGACGGCTTACAGCTTGGCAAGCAGATCGTCGATATTCGGCATGTCCATCAGATTTGCGGCATAGTGAGCATAAGTCACAACATCGTTTTCATCGATAATGAACATAGCCGGCAGCTGTTGCTCATCGCCTTCATAGTCACCATGGACGAATCCGGCTTCCTTGACCTTGGCACTCTTTGCCTTCAGGTCTTCCATACGGTCACCGATCAGGGCTTCCATGGATTCTGCCGGCTTGATGTCGAGAGCCTTGTAGATGTTCATTTCCGGATCGGAAATGATTTCGAACGGCAGCCAGGCATTGGTGTTCTTCATGTCATTCTGAATGTGTTCCTGATCGGACTGCATCAGAACGAAGACCTTGGCGTCCTTCTTCATGAATTCGTCATAGCGGTCAGCAATCAGCTTGCAGTCATAACGGCAGACTGTGCAGCCGATGTAGCGCAGAACCCACAGAACGATCTTTCCCTTCCATTCGCCTCTGAGAGTAACACCTGTTCTGTAGCCGGTATTGAATTCGAAATTAGGCATTTTGTCGCCTGCAGCTAAACGTGGCATAGTTATATCCTCCTGTACAGTTTATTCATAACGGAAATTCCGTAAAATAGCAAGAATAATGACTGACATCAGCGGACGACCCGGTAATTCATCCAGGTACCGCTGCGGTAACGTCTGACAAAGAAGATGATCCGCACAATCCAGTCAAGAAACATCGCATACCAGACACCCAGTACGCCAAGACCCAGCCGGATGCCCAGAATATAGCCGCCCAGCAGCCGCATGGAGAACATGGAGCAGATGCCGACAATCATCGTATAACGGGCATCTCCCGAGGCCCTGAGGGCATTGGGCAGCAC
>JAFWEA010000173.1 GCA_017543005.1 Solobacterium sp.
AATTGCTCGGTTGGTCCGGACCAGATGGTTCCCCAGCTGAAGCGGCTGAAGGAGATCGCCCGGGTGCCGCTGATTGCCAAGGCCAATGCCGGGGTGCCGGAGCTGGTCAACGGCAAGACCGTATACAACTGCCCGCCGGAAGAATATGCCTCCCATATTGAAGCGATGGCGGAAGCCGGGGTCATGATCTACGGCGGCTGCTGCGGTACGGCAGCGGAACATATCGCGGCGATTAAAGAAAAACTGGCCCAGGTTGAGATCGGCCGGCCGGCCCCGGCGGACAACGGACTTCTGCCGGCAGCGACGGAGAAGGAACTCTTCTTCCTGGACCCGGGGGTCGGCATCGGCAAGGTGCTGGAATGCGGCGATGATCTGGAAGATGATCTCGAAGAGGAACTGGAAAGCGATGACGTAGTGGTGGCCATTGCCATCCGCAGCGAGGATGAGCTGGACAACTTCGCCGACTGCCAGTATATGATCTCCAAACCGCTGTGCCTGGTGTGCGATGATGCGGTCCTGCTGGAACAGGCGCTGCGTCTGTATCAGGGCCGGGCGCTCTATGAAGGCACGCTGAGCGAAGAGAAACTGCAGCCGCTGCAGAAGAAATACGGACTGATTTACTGATTAAAAACTCGGGAAAGGAGAATTGTATGGAATTGAAACAGGTATTGATGAGCCGCAGATCCTGCCGTGAATATACGGATCAGGCTGTGGAAGCGGAGAAAATCGAAGCCGTTGTGACGGCTGCTTCACTGGCTCCGGTGGGCGTGCCGCGGGATGGCCGTCCGCATCTGACACTGGTGACAGACGCGGCCATGCTGAAACAGCTTGGCGGCCTGTTTGGCCCCGAAAGGGATATTATCTACGGAGCGCCTGCCCTGGTCATCGTGTCCTGTCCGCCGTCCCGGCCGGGCATTCCGGAAATGAATGCGGCCTGTGTGGTGGAGATGATGGCCCTGGAAGCGACAGATCTCGGCCTTGGCAATATCTATCTGTACGGGGTTACCATGGCTCTGCAGAACAATCCGGATCTGATGAAGACACTGGGCATTCCGGAAGGACATACACCCCTGTCTGCCCTGGCTTTCGGATACGGGAAAGAACCGGTAACGGAATGCAAGGCATGGGAAGAAATCCTGACCAGAAATACAATTTAGCAGTGATAGAGATCCGCGGGATAACCTGCGGATTTTCTTTCATACCGGCCGGTTCTGTCATGGAATATGCCTGTTCAATTTAAAAGAAAGGGCTTACAATTAAATCAACTAGTCATACCGGCAACGGTATCTGAAGAAGAAAGAAGGGAATAATCATGAAAGTTGAAGACGCAAAGAAAATCAAACTCGGTGAGTATCCGACCCCTCTGCAGGAAATGCCGCATCTCGCAGCTGCCCATGGCAACAAGATCAAGATGTGGATCAAGCGTGATGACGCTACCGGTCCGGCTTTCGGCGGCAACAAGACTCGCAAGCTGGAATATGTCATGTACGACGCCATTGAGAAGGGCTGCACAGCGATGCTGACATACGGCGGTCCGCAGACCAACCACGGCCGTACAACTGTTGCGGCAGCGATTCACTGCGGCATGAAGCCGATTCTGATTCTTGGCGGCAAGAAGCCGGAATATCTGTCCGGCAACCTGACCCTCGATGCCATGATGGGCACGGATATCATCTTCACAGATGACTATGCCAAGGCTTCCAAGGAAGTCATTGCCCGTTATGAAGCCCAGGGTGACAAAGTCTATGATCTGCCGGTCGGCGGTTCCACCATGGTCGGTGCAGCCGGCTATATCATGGCGGTCAAGGAAATCATGGATCAGTGCGAAGCGATGGACATCCATCCGAAGTATCTGGTCGCTACCGTCGGTTCTCTCGGTACCTTCGGCGGCCTGAATGCCGGCGTCCATTACTTCAAGGCACCGTTCAAGGTCATCGGTGTTCCGGTATCCCCGGGCGAGAAGAAGGAAAGAGCAGTTGAATTCGTCAACCAGCTGTCCGATTACTATGAACTCGGCTTCAAGATCACAGAAGAAGACATCTGCATCATGGAAGGTCCGGAAGATGCACCGTATGCCGGTGAAGCATACAACAAGCCGGATCCGCTGACCAGAGCAGCGATGTTTGAACTGGCCCGTGAGGAAGGCATCATCTCCGACCCGACCTACACCGGCAAGACAATGCGCGGCTTCCTTGACATGGTTGACAAGGGCATCATTGACGGCGATGCAATCTTCCTGCACACCGGCGGTGCCATGGCAGTCTGGACCAAGGAACATCTGGATGACATGCAGGGTGAACTGTTCGCCAACTGCACCATCAGCGAAATCTGAACAGAATCATACAAGACAGCGGTTCCCGTACAGGGACCGCTGTCTTTTTTGGCAAAGCCATTAAAACCCCCGGATAGTCCGGGGGTCCAAAAAGCTTAAGCGAAGAGATCATGAAAAAAGCCTCCTGGCATATAATTCGTGTGTGGTCTGCGAAACTACAACGAAGAATAAGAGGAGGTTTTTATCATGG
>JAFWEA010000174.1 GCA_017543005.1 Solobacterium sp.
GATCCGGAGAACTGGAACCAGGATGAAGATGTCATGGATACCTGGTTCTCCAGCGCCCTGTGGCCGTTTGCGACCCTCGGCTGGCCGGAAGACACCGCCGATTACGAACGGTATTATCCGAATGACACCATGGTCACCGGCTATGACATCATCTTCTTCTGGGTGGCCCGCATGGCCTTCGATGCCCGTTACTTCACCCACAGCAGACCGTTCCGCCACGTGCTGATCCACGGCCTGATCCGTGACGCGCAGGGCCGCAAGATGTCCAAGTCGCTGGGCAACGGTGTCGACCCGATGAAGGTCATCGAGGAATACGGCGTTGACGCGCTGCGCTTCTTCCTGACCACCAACTCCACACCGGGCCAGGATATGCGCTATATCCCGGAAAAAGTGGAAGCGGCCTGGAACTTCATCAACAAGATCTGGAATGCCAGCCGGTTTGTGCTGATGAACCTGCCGGATGACATGACCCTGGAAGACTGCTCGTTCGACAACCTGTCGGCAGCCGATCAGTGGATTCTCAAGCGGCTGAAGGAAACCCTCGACCACATCACCCCGAACATGGAAAAATACGAGTTTGCCCTGGTCGGCAATGAACTCTACAGCTTCATCTGGGATGACTTCTGCAGCTGGTATCTGGAAATGAGCAAGGCCAGCCTCAACAGCGAGGATGAAACCGCGAAGAAGGCGGCCCAGTCCACTCTGCTGTATACGCTGAACGCGATTATCCGCATGCTGGAACCGTTCATGCCGTTTGTGACCGAAGAGATCTACCTGACCATGCCGCACCGCGTGGAAAGCCTGAACCTCGAGACCTGGCCAAGTGTCCCGGCCGACATCGCTGCGGACAAGACCGGGGAGATCGAGCTGGTCATCGCCGCGATCAGAAGACTGCGGGAAATCCGGAACGAAAACGACATCAAGCCGGGCACCGTGCTGGATGTTGCCCTGAATGACGAAACCGGCAGGCCGGCTCAGCTGCTGGAAAGCAGTGTGTCCATGCTGGCAAGAATGGGCAAGGTGCAGCTGCATGATACCCTGAGCGAAGATCATGCGATCTATCCGCTCTCCGGCGGTTCCCTCAATATCCTTTCGAGTCAGCTGCAGAACAAAGAGGAAGAACTGAAGAAGCTGGCCAGCGAAAAGAAGCGGCTGGAAGCCGAAGTCGCCAGAGGCACCGGCATGCTGAACAACCAGGGCTTCCTGGCCAAGGCCCCGGCGGCCAAGGTCGAGCAGGAAAAGAAGAAGCTGGAAGACTATCAGCGGCAGCTGGAAGTGGTTCTGGCCCGCCTGCATGAACTCGAAGGCTGAAACAGTGCTATAATGCAGACAGGAGAAACCTGTTCTATGCATAAAATAAGACGCGCATCATCATCCGAAAGAAAGGCATGATTTTGCGCGCCTTTTTCTGTGGGGGGAATACACTATGGCAAAGGAAAAGAAAAAACATCCGCTGCTGAAAGGCCTGCTCGGGACAGCCGCAGCAGGCACTGCCGCATATGCCGGGGCTTCGTATTATGTGTTCCGGGGGATCTTTGATCAGAATCATACGCTTTTGAAGGTCAACCTTGAGGACATCTCAGCCGGCCGGCAGCGCTATGCCGAATGGTTTGCGGAAACCGGTCATGAGGAACTGTTTACCGAAGCCTATGACGGCCTGAAGCTGCATGCCATCCTGCTGCGCCACTATCCGGAGGATCACCGGTGGTTCGTGCCGGTGCACGGGTATCTGAGCTCTTCCCTGGACATGCTGGGCTTCATCTATGAGGCCCACCGGCGGGGCTACAACGTGCTGGCCCCGGACCTGCGGGCGTGCGGGCTTTCCGAAGGCAAATATACCGGCATGGGCTGGCCGGAGCACTACGACCTGGTGACCTGGATCAGCAAGATCATCCAGATCGATCCGCAGGCTGAAATTATGCTGCTGGGAGCCTCGCTTGGCGGTACGGTGGTCATGAACACCATCGGTGATTACCTGCCGGCCAATGTGAAGTGTGCGGTTGATGACAGCGGCTTCAGCGACCTGCGGGAAGTATTGCTCTACCATATTGAAAAACTGACCGGCCTGAACGGAGAATACATCATGCCGGGTCTGGATCTGCTGGTGCGCCAGAACCTGCACTATGCCATGCAGGAAGTCAGTACCAAGCGGCAATTGAAACAGTCCAGGATCCCGCTGATGATCATCCATGGGGAAAACGACACCATTGTGCCGGTCCGGATGGGTTATGACTGCTACTATGCGACAAATGCGCCGAAGGAGCTCTGGGTTGTACCGGAGTGCGGCCATGTGCAGGCCAGCGGTCAGCCGGAATACTTTGAAAAGATCTTCGCGTTTGCCGACCGGCATATGGATACTGTCAAAACAGCCGAAGCGGAAGCGCTGAAAGCGGAATAGGAAGGAAAGACCATGGAAAAGTTCATACTCGCAATTGATCAGGGCACGACGTCCTGCCGCGCCATTTTGTTTGATCACGATTCAAAGATCCGCCAGGTAGCCCAGCGGGAGTTCACCCAGATCTTCCGGCAGCCGGGCTGGGTGGAGCACGATGCCAACGAAATCTTCCTGACGGTGGAAAGCGTCATGGCCTCCTGCCTGCAGAATGCCGGTGTGCAGCCGGAGCAGATTGCCGCGGTCGGCATTACCAACCAGCGGGAGACGACCGTTGTCTGGAACAAGGAAACCGGTCTGCCGATTGCCAACGCGATTGTCTGGCAGTCCCGGCAGACAGCCGATATCTGCGATGACCTGCGCAGCCGCGGTTATGAAGACCTCATCCGCAGCCGCACCGGTCTGCGTATTGACCCGTATTTCTCCGCCAGCAAGATCCGCTGGATTCTGGACCATACCGAAGGCGGCCAGCAGATGGCGGAAGAAGGAAAACTGCTTGCCGGGACCATCGATACCTGGCTGATGTACCGGCTCAGCGGCGGCAAGGCCCATGTGACGGACTACTCCAATGCCAGCCGGACGATGCTCTACAACATCTTTGAAAAGAAATGGGATGAAAAGATCCTCGAACTGCTGAACATTCCGCTGTGCATGCTGCCGGAAGTAAAGGATTCCAGCGGTCATTTCTGTGATATCGATGCAGTGCATTTCTTCGGTCACAGCGTGCCGATCATGGGTGTAGCCGGTGACCAGCAGGCAGCCCTGTTCGGCCAGAAGTGCTTCAGGCCGGGCATGGCCAAGAATACATACGGCACCGGGTGCTTCCTGCTGATGAATACCGGCAGTGAACCGAAGGTCTCTGACAACGGGCTGGTCACCACGATTGCCTGGGGTTACAAAGGCGAAATTACCTATGCCCTGGAGGGCAGTGTCTTCGTGGCCGGTTCCGCCATTCAGTGGCTGCGGGACGAACTGAAGTTCTTTGCCGCTTCGCCGGAATCCGAGGAACTGGCGCTTTCTGCCAAGGATGACAGCATCTATGTCGTGCCGGCTTTCGTCGGCCTGGGGGCCCCGTACTGGGATGATAGGGCCAGGGGTGCAATCTTCGGCCTGACCCGGGGCAGCGACCGGGCGGATCTTACCCGGGCAACCCTGCAGTCCCTGGCGTATCAGACAAAGGATGTCCTGGATGCCATGAAGGCTGACGCGAAGGATGACATCTCGGTGCTGCGGGTTGACGGCGGGGCCAGCGCGAACAACTACCTGATGCAGTTCCAGAGTGACATGCTGCAGTGCCAGGTGGTGAGACCGCAGAATGTTGAAACAACCGCGCTTGGGGCAGCGTACCTGGCCGGGCTGGCAGCCGGTTACTGGCAGAGCATGGAAGAACTCAGTGCCGATCAGGGTGCCGACAAGGTCTATGAACCGCAGATGGATCCGCATGATGCGGCCGAAAAATACAGGGGCTGGCAGAAAGCCGTGGAAGCGGCCAGATTCTACAGTCGGTAATTAACACATGAAAGAAGATGTCATGGGTTTAGAGCCTGTGACATCTTTTTTTGGTTACACAGTTTCCTGATCTGTAACGTACCCACCCCTAGGGGTGGGGTACATTTTTCGAAAATATCCTACGATTTTCGTAACTCGGGTTTCTGTGTCTTTTTCTATACGAAACCTGATGGCGGAAGAACAGCTGTTTTTTCAGGAAGGGGTATCAAGGATGAAACGGGTATTAAGGAAAGGGCTGCGGATTCTGACAGCGATCGTGACGGCGGTCGGCCTGGGTCCGCTCATGACCAGAACCGTGCAGGCTGAGAATTATATTCACAGCGTGACGGCCACCTCCAATCTCAGTTCTGTCCTGCAGGCCGACCAGCCGCTGCAGAGACTGACCATGAACAAAAATGAAACGGACAATGATGTCGTACTGGAATCCGATCTGGACGGTTTCTGGCAGAAGAAGATCGGCGGTGTCTGGACAGATATCGATTCCGGCACGTTTACCGGCGGCGAGTGGCGGTATAGTTTTACAGTAGCGGTGGAAGGGGAAACCGATGACCGTCTGGCTGACGATATCACCCTGACCGTGGACGGCCAGGCCTGGATCAAGGACGATGCCGTGACATACGCGCCGTATGATGAAGTTCCGTACTGGTATGTCTGGTTTGTATCACCGGCCTTCACGGTGGAAGAAACCGGTACACTGTCCTTCAATGCGCTGTATGAATGGAATGATATCGCCAATGATCTGAATGCCCCGATTACATCGATTGATGTGTCATCGGGTGCTTCCGGTGGGAAGACGCCGTATACATTCTCCAAGGTATCCGGTCCGGACTGGCTCAGTGTTTCGGCGGAAGGTGTCATCAGCGGCACCCCGACGGCCCTCGGGCCCAACAGTGACCTGGTCATCCGGGTGACGGACAGCGATGGCAATTATGCGGATATTACCCTTCATGTCAGCGATACGGTGGACAGTGTCCACAGCTTTGTGACACATCTGGAAGGATCCGTGAATGAATACAGCGGCGATCTTTCCGATTTTGGTGTTTACGGAGATACGACTCCTGATCTGACAATTACCGGCAAGCCGACAGACGGCAATGCCCATATCAGCACTGATCCGGCTGATACCGTCTGGCTGAAGCAGAGCGGGGCTAGCTGGATCCCGTATTCCGGCATGTTTACCAATGGCGATTACCGTCTGCAGACGGTTGTCTTAGTCGATGCGTCGGATGCGGCTTCGTTCTGGTTCTCATCTGCTTTTGCGCTGGAAATCAACGGCGAAGGCTGGGAAATCGAAAACATTGAGAACGCGGATACAGGCTGTAAGGCGGTCATGGTATCGCCGGCATTCACTGTCGTCGATCCGCGCACAGCAATCAAGGATATCGTCGCGGAATCGGAAACATTTGAAAATCCTGAAGACTATGCCCACATGAATCCGAAAATCGGCGACCCGGTCTTTTATCCGGACTTTACCGTTACCGAAGGACAGCCGGTGTTTGTTTCATCAACCAGCAGACAATGGGAACGGCTGACCAAGACTGGTGGTTGGAAACCATATGGCGAGACAACCTTCCGACCGGGTTATTACCGCCTGGCAATTCAGGTCCGGATCGAAGGAGAGGACAGCAAGACCTACACCCTGGACCGTTTCCCGACCTTTATGAACAACAATGTCATGTGGGAGCAGCGGGAATCCTGGGCCGC
>JAFWEA010000175.1 GCA_017543005.1 Solobacterium sp.
AAACAGAACATGATTGTTGCAGTAACGTATGAAAATGACATGGTCTTCCAGCATTTCGGAAGAACACAGAAATTTGAACTCTATACGATTGAAAACGGTGAGATTACCGGTTCGGAAGTCGTCGATACCAACGGTGTCGGTCATCATGACCTGGCGCCATGGCTGCAGGCCCGCGGGGTTGAGGCGGTTGTCTGCGGCGGAATCGGTACCGGTATGATCCAGGCACTGCAGGCCTGCGGCATTGCGATCTTTGCGGGTGCTTCCGGACTGACGGAAGATGCGGTCAATGAGTATCTGCGGGGCGGACTGGAAACAGTGACCGGCTCCAATTGTGAAAAACATGAATGCTGATTTCTATTCGCTGATCTATCTGGTGCTGGATGCGGTTATCCTGGTCTGGATCGGACGGATGATCCTGAACACCCGCACGATTGTCCTGAAGACAAAGACCGGCTTCCGCTGGCTGGTGCCGCTGCTGTTTTTCACCGTAGCAGTCATCAGTTATCTCCGGAACCTGCCCGGCATATTCCGCGTTATCCAGCCGGTGCTGCTGATGATCATGGGCTGCATGTACTGGTTTGTCGGCAGCGGCCTGTCCGAGGATGGCATTGTCGTCATGGGACAGCTCACCCGGTATGATCATGCCGAAAACCTCGCCTATGATGATGAAGACGGTATCCTGACGTTCAGCACCGGCCGGAAAAGTCACGCGCTGTTCTTCGCGATCGGTCAGGATGATGATGTGCTGAAGTTCCTCAGGGAAAGAAAACTGATTCGTACGAAAAAGAAGAAATAAAAAAAACAGCCCGCAGGTATATGGCCTGTGGGCTTATCAATTGTTCCGTGACAGAAGATCAGGCTTCCGGATTGTCATCGATCTCATCCGGGATGACATTCTTTTCGATCTCATCGATCGAAGCAGTTGTCTCCTTCGGAATGATGATGGAAATGGTTTCGTCCTTCGGTCTGTAGGACAGCATGACGGTCATGCCATGATATTCCATGATGCTGGTGATGCCGGCAAATTTATGAGTGCCGTATTTCGCCATGAAGATTTCCCGCGGCGGCAGTTCCGGCAGTTCGATCGGGAAACCGGACCATTCGGAATCCGGGGAGGATTCTGTCAGGATGATACCGTGGCTGGTGATGTCATTGTCTTCCAGGATGGAATAGATGTGATCGAGCATCCGCTGCTGCGTCAGGCCGTAAACATGATACGTATACGTAACGGAATTCAATTCTTCTTTCTCAGTTCTGAACATACTAGATCTCCTATTCAATTATAATTATTGTAATTGTTGTTAACCTAAACATCAATCGGAGTGGGGCCGTTCTGCGGTCTTCTTTTCATCTTTTTTCACGAACCGTTATGGTATGATAGGGAAACACGAAGGGAGTACCACCATGAATGAATCAATTATGAAGGAAATTGCAGTGAAGCTGAATGTCAGTGACGAGTCCGTCACGAACACGCTGAAACTGCTGGAAGAAGGAAATACAGTTCCGTTTATTGCCCGTTACCGCAAGGATACGACCAAGGGTCTGGATGAAGAACAGATTCTCTTTATTGAAAAGCAGTACAAGTATGAACTGAACCTGGCCGAGCGGAAGGAATCTGTGCTGGGCCTGATCGAACAGCAGGGTAAACTGACAGATGAGATCAGAAATTCCATTATGGCCTGCACCAAACTGTCCGAGGTTGAAGACCTCTACCGGCCATACAAGCAGAAGAAAAAGACACGGGCCGGCGTCGCCATCAAGAACGGACTGCAGCCGCTGGCTGACTGGCTGCTGGCGCTGCCGGAAGGCGGGGACGTCATGGCTGAAGCCGCGAAGTATGTCAATGAGAATGTCGCTTCGGCGGAAGACGCACTGCAGGGCGCCCGCGACATCATCGCCGAGAATGTCAGCGACAATGCCAGGCTGCGCTGGAGCTTCAAGGATACGATCATGAAGACCGGTGTCCTGGTGACAAAGAAAAAGAAGGATGCGGAAGACGAGAAGCATGTCTATGAGATGTACTATGACCGTTCGGAAAAGGTCAGCACGATTGCCAATCACCGCATCATGGCCATTGACCGGGCCGAAAAGGAAAAGGTCATAACCGTATCGTTTGAATACGATCACGAATATCTGCAGAAGCAGGCCTTTGAGGCATATGAGAAGGGCAGCCGGACCATTGCGGCAGAACAGCTGCAGGCCGCGGTCACGGACGGCTGTGAGCGGCTCCTGTTCCCGAGCATTGAAAACGAGATCCGTTCGGATCTCTCGGACCGGGCTCACCAGAGTTCGATTGAAGTTTTCTCGATGAATCTGGAGAAACTGCTGTCCCAGCCGCCTCTGAAGGGGCGGGTTGTCCTGGGCTTTGACCCGGGTTTCTACAACGGCTGCAAGCTGGCGGTGCTGGATGAAACCGGCAAGATGCTGACGGTGGAGAAGGTCTTCCCGTTCCGCGGCCGCGGTGATGAACAGGCAGCGGTGGCCGAGGCCAAGCGCAAGCTGCTGCACCTGATCACAAAGTACAGCGTGCAGATCATTGCCATCGGCAACGGCACAGCCAGCCGGGAAAGCGAAAAGCTGGTCGCCGAACTGATTCATGACAACGGTCTGAATGTCAGCTATGCCATCGTCTCCGAAGCCGGTGCTTCCGTCTGGTCCGCCCAGGAGGATGCCCGCAAGGAATTCCCGGACCTGGCCGTAGAAGAGCGTTCCGCTGTCTCGATCGGCAGAAGACTGCTCGATCCGCTGCCGGAACTGATCAAGATTGATCCGAAGTCCATCGGCGTCGGCCAGTACCAGCACGATCTGCCGGAGAAAGCCCTGAACGAACGCCTCGATGAAGCGATCATGAAGGTCGTCAACCGGGTCGGGGCGGACCTGAATACCGCTTCCCCGGAACTGCTGACGCATATTTCCGGTCTGAATGCCGGCATTGCCCGTGAGATTGTCAATTACCGGAATGAGAACGGCCGGTTTACGGACAGAAAGCAGCTGCTGAAAGTCAAGAAACTCGGTCCGAAGGCCTTTACCCAGTGTGCCGGCTTCCTGCGGATTGTCGGCGGGGCAGAACCGCTGGATGCGACAGCCATCCACCCGGAAAGCTATGAAGCAGCCCGCCAGGTCATGCAGGCCAGCGGCATCACCCAGCTCGGCACAGCCGATGCAGTCTTCAATGATGAAAAGATTGCGGCCCTGGGCATTGACGCGTATACCCTGCAGGACATCAAGGATGCCATCCGGCAGCCGCTGCGGGATTACCGTGACCAGTTCGAAGGAGCCCTGCTCAAGAGTGATGTCCTGGAAATCAAGGACCTGCATATCGGGGACCAGCTCTCCGGCACAGTCCGCAATGTCGTGGACTTCGGCGCCTTCGTCGATATCGGCCTGCACGCCGACGGCCTGGTGCACATCACCCGCATGAGCATGAACCGCATCAGCCACCCGAGTGAAGTGGTTGCGGTCGGCGATATTGTCCAGGTCTATGTCATCGGCGTGGATGAGGTCAAGGAGAAGGTACAGCTGAGCCTGCTGCCGCCGGCTGATCTTGAACGCCGGGAGGCAATGATCCAGCAGAACCGCAATCGCCGTCAGAATCGTGGAAGAAAGCCGGACAATGCCAGACGTACCGAACAGAAAGTCCAGAAGAAAGAACCGGTTACCATGGAAGACGCCACGGCCAGACTCCTGGAACGGTTCGGAAAGAAACACTGAAATGAAAAAGGAAATACTTGAATTTATTGAACAGAACCAGACTGAAGCCGTCGCCGTGCTGCAGGAACTCGGGAAGATCCCGGCTCCCAGCCACCAGGAAGACCTGCGGGCAGAATACTGCCTGAACTGGTTCCGGGCCAACGGCTTTGCCGATGCCTACATTGATGAAGCGAAGAATGTCATCTGCCGGCTGGAAACCGTGCCGGGGGAACCGTTCACGGTCTTCATGGCCCACATGGACGTCGTCTTCCCGGATACGGAGCCGCTGCCCATGGTGCGCACCGGCAGTATCCTGGCCGCGCCTGGCATCGGGGATGACACCGCCAACCTGGTGTCCCTGATGTTCGGTCTGCGCTATGTGCTGCAGCATAGGGATGAACTGAAGCATAATTTCATGATCATAGCCAATACCTGTGAAGAGGGACTGGGAAATCTGGACGGCACCAAGCAGATTTTCAAGGATCATGGCTATGAGATTGAGCGCTTCTATTCCTTTGACGGCTACATCGGCGGCGTGACGGACACCCCGGTCGGCTCGCACCGGTATCGGATTACGGTAAAGACCCAGGGCGGTCACTCCTACGGTGACTTCGGCCGGGACAATGCCATTGAGATCATGGCCCGCATCATTGGTGAACTGTATGCCATCGTGCCGCCGGCCGAGAGCTATACAACCTACAATATCGGGACGATCGAAGGCGGCTCCACAGTCAATTCCATTGCCCAGAGCTGCACGATTCTCTATGAATACCGCTCTGACAATGACGGCTGCCTGCAGACCATGAAGGGTTACCTGGACGGGATCCTGCAGAGCTGGCAGGCCAAAGGCTATGATGTGCAGTGCGAGCTGCTGGGGGTCAGACCCGGCATGGGCGCCATGGACATGGCAGCCCTGCAGGCCTTCACCGGGCAGAACGCTGCCTGGCTCCGGGAATGCTATGACGGTGAAATCAAGATCCGGGCCGCTTCCACGGACGCCAACATCCCGCTGTCCATGGGCATCGTCGGCAATACGATCGGCACCATCGTCGGTCAGGGCGCCCATACCCGGGAGGAATGGATCGACCTGGACAGCCTGCCCACCGGCATGGCCGTGGTGCTGAATATTCTGGATCATCAGATGTAAATGAAAAGAAAACAGCCATTGGCCGTTTTCTTTTTGTCTATTAGCGGGCAAAAACGCGGTCGAAGTTGTCTTCCACGCTTCTTTCCAGTTCTGCAAGTGAGATCCCGCGGATGCGGGCAATCGCTTCGTAGATGGCGATGATATCAGCCGGTTCGTGGCGGTGGTTCATGAGCGGGCTTTGAAACGGGGCGTCGGTTTCGATCAGAAGGCGGTCTGTCGGCATGGCGGCGATGACCATGGCCGGTTTGCGGGAACCGGGGAACAGCACACTGGCCCCGAAGGAAATGCTGTAGCCCATCTTCACGAACTCACGGGTGGTTTCAACCGAACCGCTGTAGCTGTGTATGATGCCGGTTACCGGATACTGTTTCAGGATATCGATCGTGTCCCGGGTGGCCCGGCGGCTGTGGATGTCGACCGGCAGGTGCAGCTCCGCCGCCATTTCCAGCTGGGCCCTGAAGAAGTGCTGCTGGTACTCTCTGGTATGCGGATGGGAATAATAATCCAGTCCGGTTTCGCCGATCATATCGGCCTTTGAAGCCAGGACGGCTGCCTTCAGGTCGATCAGCCGCTGCTCATCATGTTCCTCTTCCAGATCCTGCGGGTGGATGCTTATGGCCAGTCTGAAATCCGGGTACATGTCCCGCAGTTTCCTGCCGTGCCCGAGGTCATGTTCGCTGCAGCAGATGATGATCGCCTTGCGGACATCTTTCGCCAGCATCCTGGCAATCATTTCGCTGCGGTCCTGATCAAACTGCCGGGAACCGAGATGACAGTGAGCATCTGCGAATGCCATGGGATCCTCCGGCAGGTTTACTGCTTCATCAGTTCGACCAGATAGGGGATGGCTTCCTCAAAGCAGACACCGGATCTGTAGTCATGCGGTTCGGCGATGGTCAGGCGGATGCACTCGCCCGTATACAGGCAGGCAATCCGGACAGCATCCTCAAAGGAGCGGCCGCGGATATAGGCCCCGAAGAAGGTGCTGGCCCAGATGTCCCCGGTGCCATGGAAGTTCTCCGGCTGTTTATCGGCATAGAAACTGTAATACTCATCTGTTTCGGCATTATAGGCATAGGCGCCCAGCTTTCCTTCTTCCAGGGAAATGCCGGTCAGCACGGCAATTTTACAGCCCATGTCCGTCAGTTTCTTCAGGGTGCTGCGGACATATGCCTCATCGTAATCATTGCCGGGATACGGCTCGTTCAGCAGGAAGGCTGCTTCGGTCAGGTTCGGGCAGATGATGTCAGCCCGGGCACAGAGTTTCCGCATTTCGGCAGCGAACTCTTCGTTGAAGCCGGCATACAGCTTGCCGTTGTCCGCCATGCACGGATCCACCAGGACCGGCTTGCCGCGGCCGAAGGTATCGAACAGTTTTTCAGCCAGGGCCATCTGTTCAAAGGAACCGAGATAGCCGGTATAGATGCCGTCGAACTCGAACCCTTCCCGTTCCAGATGATTCATGATCGGTTCGATTTCCCCGGTCAGGTCATGGAAGGTGAAACCCTTGTACATGGAATGGGTGGAAAGGACGGCCGTCGGGATGACACTGGCCTCAACACCCATGGCGGAAATGACCGGCATGGCCACGGTCAGGGAACACTTGCCGAAGCAGGAAATATCCTGCATGGTAATGATACGTTTCATAGCTGGACTCCTTTTTGTTTTCCTCATTATATCGCGTATAATGAGAGCGTAAGAAGTATCAGTCACATATTTTTCATGGGATCAGGAAGAGGAAATGACAGGAAACAGGACTGTCTGTTCTTTCGGCTCACATTAGACAAGGCGGTGAATGAATCATGATGACGATCGACGTCCGACTGCCCGACGGTACAGCCGTAGTACGGGAATACGAAAAAGAAACATCGGTGCTGAAAATTGCGGAAGAAATGCAGAAAGACCAGCCGTATGACCTGCTGGCCTGCCGCATTGATCATCAGACCCACAGTCTGCGCACGGTGCTGGAAGACTCCTGCAAGGTGGAACTGCTGGATTTCCGCAGTGATGCCGCCTACCGGATGTATGAAGCGGCC
>JAFWEA010000011.1 GCA_017543005.1 Solobacterium sp.
ACAGGGCATGAACTACCATGAACTGGATACGCCGGCCCTGATCATTGACCAGGACATCATGATGGACAATATCCGCTTCATGCAGGCCTACGCTGACCGCAACCATGTCAGCCTGCGGCCGCATACCAAGACCCACAAGATACCGGAAATCGCGAAGATGCAGGAAGAATGCGGCGCGAAGGGAATTGCGGTTGCCAAGGTCGGCGAAGCGGAGGTGATGGCTGCCCACGGGCTGAAGGATATCTTCATTGCCAATGAGATCGTCGGTATCCTCAAGCTGCAGCGGATCAGAAAGCTGATGGAACAGGGGATCGACATGTCCTTCGGCATGGACAGCATCGAAGGTGCGGAGATGATTCAGAGTGTCTTTGCCGGCAGCGGCCTGAAGGCCCAGGTGCTGGTGGAGATCGAAGTCGGTGAAAACCGCTCCGGTGTCGTTAAAGAGGATTATTTCCGGCAGCTGCTCGCTTATCTGCGGGATCACTGCCCGGATGTGCATCTCAAGGGTGTCTTCTCACATGACGGCCATTCCTACAGTGCGCCGGATCTGGATGCCTGCCGCGAGATTGATCTGCTGGCCCAGGAAAGAACCCTGACATTTGCGGCCATTGCAAAGGAAATGGGCTTTGCCATTACCACCGTCAGCATCGGCTCCACGCCGTCATTGACCCATGACTTCCCGATCCTGGAAGGGGTGACGGAACTGCGGCCGGGCACCTATATCCTGATGGATGCGTCCCAGGGCCGGGCCTACGGTTCCATGGACCGCTGTGCTGCCTATGTGCTGGCCACAGTCATCTCGAAGCCGACCGATGAAAGAGTCATTCTGGATGTCGGGGCCAAGGGCATTACGAAACAGAAGCGCACCCAGGGCATCTGCGCCTCCGGCGGCATGGGCGACATCCGGGAATTCCCCGGCACAACCATTTATGACGTCTATGACGAACACGCGATCATCTACAGCAAGGACATGCATGATCACGTCAAAGTCGGTGACAAGGTTACCATCATCCCCGTGCATATCTGCCCGACCATGAACCTGCAGGAAAAGGTCTGGCTGGTGTCCGGCGAAGAGATCACTGCGGAACTGGCAGTCAGCTGCCGCGGAAAACTGCAGTAAAACGGGAGGAAAACTATGATTATCCTGAAGAATGCGGATGTATATGCACCGGAACATCTCGGCAAAAGGGATATCCTGATTGCCGGAAACAAAATCGAGAAAATCGCCGAACATCTGGACGGTTATGAGAACATCGCCGAGGCCGAGATCATCGACCTGCAGGGCAAAAAGACCGTTCCGGGCTATATTGACATGCACGAGCACATTACCGGCGGCGGCGGTGAAAAGGGCTTTGCCAGCCGCGTTCCGGAAGCCCAGGCCGGCATCCTGCTGGGCAACGGCATTACCACCGTGCTGGGGATGCTGGGCACCGACGGTGTGACCAGAAGCCTGGAAAACCTGGTGGCCAAGGCCTATGCCTTCAGGGAAGAGGGCATCCGGGCTTATACCCTGACCGGTTTCTACGGCTATCCGACCCCGACCCTGATGGAGAATGTCGAGCGCGATGTGATGATGATCGATACGATGATCGGCGTCAAGACCAGCATGTCCGATCACCGCAGCTCCAACCTGACGGCCCCGCAGCTGATTGACCTGGCGACCCAGGCCAGACGCGGCGGCATGCTGTCGGGCAAGGCCGGCATCGTAACCATCCATGTCGGTCCGGGTCCGGATATGCTCAAGCCGCTGTTTGAAGCGGTCAGAACAAGTGATGTGCCGATCCAGAAGTTCATTCCGACCCACTGCGGCCGTACGGATGCACTGTTCGGCCAGGCCATGGAATTTGCGGCCATGGGCGGCTTCATTGACATCACGGCCAAGAACGAGGATCTGGAAGGGGTCAGCGCCAAGATCCTGCGCTACTTCGAACAGGATCCGGAAAACCATCACCTGACCATGACCAGTGACGGCTTCGGCAGCATGCAGAAGTACAACGAGCGCATGGAGGTCATAGGCTATACCTACGCTTCGCCATCCTGCCTGCACAACACCGTCCGTTATCTTGTCAGGGAGAAGAACGTACCGCTGGAACTCGCCCTGACCCTGGTGACCGTCAATCCGGCCGATGTGCTCAACCTCAAGGGCCAGCGCGGCTGCCTGAAGGAGAATGCCTTCGCCGACATCAACGTCTATGATGACGAGATGAACCTGCAGTACGTCTTCACGGAAGGCCGCAAGGCTGTCTGGAATCACGAACTGAAGATGAAGGGCATGTTCGAGGAATAACCCGTACGAAATCATGACCTGAGGCATAAACCTCAGGTCATTTCTTTATGGTGTATGCTATAATACTTTGGATAATGGAGATTTCAGTATGACCAAATATTCCCGTACAGCTAAATATGAAGACCTGCGCAGCCGTCTTCAGAACGATGCCGAGGAAGATATCCGCAGCCGGGAACTGTCGCAGTATGAGCGGCGGCTGAACCAGATCAGCGCGAATAACTTCGAGGCTCCGAAAGAATACAATCCGGCCGATCATGACCCGATCCATGCCCGCCGCAGACAGTATCAGGAACCGGCTCCGGCGTCGGCTCCGGAACCGGTGCGTCCGGCCATTGAGGACTCTTCCGACAATATTGGCTTTAATCCGGCCGGCATGCGGAATGAAAACTATACATCGGCGTTCAACAATGAGTATCTGAACGAATATATCAAGGAAGTCAAGCAGTACAACATTGACCAGGGCACCGCTTCGAGCACGAATACCGACCTGGATATTCTGCGTTCCCTGCGGCGTGACCGCCCGGCTCCGAGCAAGCCGTATCCGGATGAGCCGACCATTGAGGTCCCTTACAGCCGTCCGGTCACCGGCCGCCCGGCCCCGGCACCTGCTCCAGCCCAGGCCCCTGCTCCGGCCCCGGCCCCTGCTCCGGCTCCGGCCAGAAGACAGGAAGAGTCGACGGCGACCATGGATATTCCGTTCTTCTCGCGTGATCCGGATGAAGATTTCATCCGCGATGACCGCCAGGGCGGTACCAAGACCATGACCCGTGAGGATATCGCGGCTGAAGTGCAGAATCTGATCCGCGAACAGGATCAGCCGCAGCCGCAGCCCCAGCCGGTACCGGCGTATGAACCGCGGCCGGCAGCACCCCGGGTGGAAGACCAGCGGACAGCGCACCAGCAGCTGCTCAACGAGACAACCCAGATGCGGGCCCAGCTGGATGACTATGAAGACAACCTGACCGAAGTCAGCGACAAGATGCAGCAGACCAATCAGGTGCTGAATATCGTGCTGATTGTGCTGATTGTCGTGCTGATTGCCGTGCTTGGCCTGGTCATTTACTGGATACTTCTTTCGAAAGGAATTCTCTGATGAAGATCAATATCGCCATCGACGGCCCGAGTGCCGCCGGCAAAAGCACTATATCCGAACTGCTGGCCAGACGCCTGAACTATGTTCATCTTGACACCGGTGCCATGTACCGGGCCACGGCTCTGAAAGCCCTGCAGGAAGGTATTTCCCTTGAAGATGAACAGGGGGTTGTGGACATGCTTGCGGATACGGAAATCCGCATGAGCCCGGACGGGACGGTGTTCCTGGACGGTCAGGATGTGTCTGCGGCCATCCGGCAGGATAAAATTTCCATGGCGGCCAGCAATGTCTCGAAACACAAGGAAGTCCGCCGGGTGCTGGTTGAAAGACAGCAGAAACTGGCGGCTGAGAAGGGCTATATCATGGACGGCCGCGATATCGGCACGGTTGTGCTGAAGGATGCGGAAGTCAAAATCTATCTCACGGCATCGTCCTATGCCCGGGCCCTGCGGCGGCTGAAGCAGAACCGGGAAAACAATATCTCCGGCGGGGATCTGGAAACCATCCGGAAAGAAATCGAAGCGCGCGATTACCAGGATATGCACCGGGAGAATTCCCCGCTGACCAAGGCGGAGGATGCCATTGAGGTGGACAGCTCCGATCTGACCATCGAGGAAACCGTTGAGAAGATCCTGGCTCTTGCCATGCCGTTTATTACCGCAGAGGAAACCATATGAACAGAGGAATCATTGCCATCGTTGGCCGGCCTAATGTAGGCAAGTCAACGATTTTTAACAGAATTGCCGGTCAGCGCATATCCATTGTGGAAGATACGCCAGGCGTCACCAGAGACCGCATCTATGCCCCGGCTTACTGGCTGGACAACGAATTCCGGGTGATCGACACCGGCGGAATCCAGATGGCCGACCAGCCGTTCCAGGAGGAGATCCGTGCCCAGGTGCAGATTGCCATTGATGAAGCAGATGTCATCCTGATGGTGACCAGTGCCAAGACTGGGGTCAGTGATGATGACCGGTTCATTGCCGGGCTGCTGCGCCGTTCCGGCAAGCCGGTGGTGCTGGCCGTCAACATGGTCGATGACACCACAAAGATCGCGGCTGCCTATGAATTCTATGAACTCGGCATCGGCGATCCGCTGCCCTGCAGCGGCATCCACGGGGCCGGGATCGGTGACGTCCTGGATGCCTGCATGGCGCTGTTTCCGGAAGAGAAGGAAAGCGAAGCGTCCGAAGGCATGCGGCTGGCGGTCATCGGCGAACCGAATGTCGGCAAGTCCAGCCTGGTAAATGCCATCCTGAAGGAAGACCGGGCGATCGTGTCGGACATCCAGGGAACGACCCGTGATGCCGTCGACACTCCGTTTGAATTCGAAGGCCGCAAGTATGTCATTGTCGATACAGCCGGCATCCGCAAGCGCGGCAAGGTCTATGAAAATATCGAGAAATACTCGGTGCTGCGGGCCATGCAGGCGATTGAAAAGTGCGATGTAGCCCTGTTTCTGATCGATGCCGAGAAGGGCATCCGCGAACAGGACAAGCACGTGGCCGGGTATGCCAGTGAAGCCGGCAAGCCGCTGATCATCGTCGTCAACAAGTGGGACGCGGTGATCAAGGATGACCACACGATGAACAAATTTACCGAAGACATCCGGACCCAGTTTGCCTATCTTTCCTATGCGCCGGTGATCTTCGTCTCGGCCAAAACCGGACAGCGCGTAAGCAATATCCTGCCGCTGGCCGAGCAGGTCTATGAGAATGCGTCCCGACGCATCCCCACCAATGTACTCAATGAAGTGATCATGGATACCCAGATCACCACCCCGGCCCCGGCCCGCAACGGCCGCAAGCTGCGGGTCTACTATGCCACCCAGGTCGGGGTGAACCCGCCAACCTTTGTCTTTTCGGTCAATGAACCCGAACTGATGCATTTTTCCTATCAGCGTTTTCTGGAGAATCAGCTGCGGCAGGCCTTTGACTTTACCGGCACGCCGCTGAAATTAATTGTCAGAAAGAAGGTCAGCGAATGAAGACAGCAGTACTGGGAACCGGCAGCTGGGGCACCGCCCTGGCCCAGGTTTTGGCCGATAACGACAATGAAGTCGTGCTCTGGGGCATCGATGCCGCCCAGGTCAATGATATCAACGAGAACCATCGGAATTCCCTGTTCTATGACACGGAACTGCATCTGGCCCTGCATGCGGAGCTGGACATCAGCTGTCTGAAGGATGCCGATCTCCTGCTGTTTGCGGTGCCTTCCATTGCCCTTGAGGAGACATTGAAGAAGGCGGCGGCCGAGGTGGATAAGCCGGTCATCGTCATCAATGTGGCCAAGGGCTTTCACCCGGTCACCCATGAGCGGCTCAGTGTTGTCATCCGCCGCTTCATGCCGGCCGAGAAACTCAAAACCGTAGTATCGCTGATCGGTCCTTCCCATGCCGAAGAAGTCATTGAAAGAAAACTGACGGTCATCAATGCCGTCAGTACTGATCCGGAAGCGGCCAGAACCGTACAGAAACTGTTCTCCAACCGCTATTTCCGGGTCTATACGAACAGGGATGAAACCGGGGCGGAAATCGGGGTTGCCGTCAAGAATATCATGGCGCTGGCATCCGGTATCCTGACCGGCATCGGCCAGGGGGACAATGCCCGGGCGGCACTGATTACCCGCGGCCTGGCAGAGATGACCCGGTATGGGACGGCCATGGGCGGCAAGGTGGATACGTATCTAGGCCTGGACGGGGTCGGCGACCTGATCGTGACCTGCACTTCCAGACATTCCCGCAACTTCATGGCCGGTTATCAGATCGGTCAGGAAGGCGGGGCCGAACACTTCATGCAGGTAAACAAGAAGACGGTTGAAGGCATCTTTGCCTGCCGGATCGTCTACGAGGAGGCCCGTAAACGCGGTATTTCGATGCCGATCACCGAACAGGTGTATCAGGTCATCTACGAAGGGAAGAACCCGGAAACGGCCCTGAATGACCTCATGATGCGGGAATTGAAACCGGAGGATCATTAAGTTGAAATCTTCAGGCAGGATGCGTCCACTGCTTTGCCTGGTATTGCTGGCTGGCGAGTATCTTCTGATCCGGGGCCCGCTGTTTGCCCGGCATGGCATGATCCAGTGGCCGCTGATCCTGGCGCTGCCGGCTGCCGGCGGGATTGTCCTGGGGTTTGTCCCCGGGGTAAAGAACATGGACCTCTGGGCAGTCGTTGGCTATGGCCTTGGCTTTGGGGCAGGTCTGGTGTTTCATCAGCCCGGCATGGATCCCGGCGGCGGACGGACCGATAATCTCTGGCTCATCTGGACCGCTGTCCTGCTGGTATTCATGGCTGTGCCGCTGCTTCGTCAAGCCCTGCAGAATACCCGTAAATAACAGAAGGAGAAACGGATATGGAACTGTATCGCGGCAATATTGTCTACGCCGAATCTGCGGAAAAACTGGCAGAATACCGGCGCGCCTGGCTGGCGGTCGAAGCCGGCCGGGTCAAGGGAATCTACCCGGTGCTGCCGGAAGAATATGAGGGTCTGCCGGTAACGGATTTCGGTGATGACGTGATCATTCCGGCCTTTTCGGATCTGCATGTGCACGCGCCGCAGTATCCGCAGCGGGGCCTGGCCATGGATACACTGCTGGAAGACTGGCTGAACCGCTATACATTTCCGCTGGAAGAGCGCTATGCCGATCCGGCTTTTGCCAAGGCAGTCTATGATCGTTTCGTCGATGACCTGCTGGCTCACGGGACGATGCATGCGGTCATCTTCGGCACGATTCATGTGCCGGCCACGGACTACCTGATCGGGCGGCTGGAAGAAAAGGGCATGCATGCCCTGGTCGGCAAGGTCAACATGGACATCAACAGTCCGGCCGGACTCTGTGAAGATACGGCGAAATCCCTGGAGGAAACAGAAGAATTCCTGGCTCGTCACCGGAATAACAAAACCGCCAGGCCGATCCTGACCCCGCGGTTTGCGCCGACCTGCAGCTGGGAGCTGCTGTGCGGTCTCGGCAAGCTGGCCGCAAAGTACGAAACCGGGGTGCAGACGCATCTGGTCGAATCGCTCTGGGAAGCAGCCGAAGCCGTTAAGATGTATCCGGAATGCGGCTGTGACACGGGGATTTATGAACAGGCCGGTCTGCTTGGCCACGGCCCGCTGCTTGGTGCGCATTTCATCTATCCGCAGGATGAGGATATCCGCATCCTGAAAAAATATGACGGCTTTGCTGTTCAGTGTCCGGATGCGACGATCAATGTCATCGCCGGCATCATGTCTTCGGCCGCGCTGGCTGATGCGGGCATCCGGCTGGGCTATGGCAGTGATATTGCCGGCGGCCATAACCTCGGTATCTTCGGGGAAGCGGCCCGCTCCGTCCAGCTGTCCAAGATCAAGACGCTTTACGAACCGGAAAACAACCGGCCGATCTCCTTTGCCCGGGCCTTCCATACCGCCACCAAAGAGGGCGGCTCGGTGTTCGGCAAGGTCGGCAGTCTGGAGCCGGGTTATCAGTTTGATGCCCTGGTCATCGGCGGCGTGACGGATCCGTTCATGGAACTGACGCCCGTCCAGCAGGTGGAACGGTTCTGCTACTTCGGCGAGACGAAGGATATCCATGCCCGGTATCTGGCCGGCAGAAAGATCGGAGACTGATATGAATTTTTTCAGAATAGCCATACAGGGCCTGTTGCTGGTATCGATTCTGTTCATGGTGCAGGACAGGGAAGAAGGGCCGGTTCTCGGCATTTTCTGGGTTGTGGCTGCCCTAGGCTGGATCTGGCTGGCCTTTGACCATCTGAAAGATCTGAGTTCGCTGGTCAACCTGGTGATTGCCGCCCTGGATCTGGTCATGGCAATCTCATATCTGCTGCGGGGCCCGGGCCATCCTGGGCCTTGGCAGAAAACGCCGGAGACGCTGAGATGAGAATGCTGTTTGCCCTGGACCGGCAGGATTATGCCGGCTGTAAACAGGTGCAGCGGCGTGATTCGGCCCGGGCGATCATCATCCGTGACGGCCGGGTGGCCATGGTCTACAGCCGCAGATACGGCTACTACAAATTCCCCGGCGGCGGCCTGGAACCGCACGAAAGCCCGGTTGAAGCCCTGCAGCGGGAAACGCTGGAGGAAAGCGGGTTGAAGATCATTCCGGCATCGATCAGGGAATACGGCTTTGTGCACCGCATCCAGAAAAGTCAGACGGATGAAACCGTCTGCTGGGTTCAGGATAACTACTATTATCTCTGCGAAGCCGAGGAAACGGTGCAGGCCCAGCAGCTGGATGACTATGAGGCAGAAGAGGGGTTCACGCCGCTGTTTGCCGATCCCCTTACAGTGATCCGCGCCAACCGGCAGGTGAAAGAGTCACCCTATGATCCGATCATGTTTGAGCGGGAAGCAAGGGTGCTGGAATGCCTGCGGCAGGAAGGGATTCTGCCGGAATAATTAACTGGATACTGATGAGACGAAACCCTCCGTATTCGCCTGAAGAGGCTGATATGGAGGGTTTTCATTCCGGCAGAGACAGTTCTGCATCAGTATCTTTTTTGACAATAATTGTTTGAATTCAAGGATATTTTATGTTGTCAGAAAAAAGGATAATATAGTACTGACAGGTTTTATCCATCTAGAAAAGGCAAATTTATGACACAGCAGGACAAACATCATCCGGAACATTCGATACTGTTGTCGACGATATTCCGCCGATTGATCATTGCGAATTTTATCCAGAACGTGACCATGTCCATTACCGGCAGCATCGATACCGCCCTGATCGGACGGTCCCTGGGCGCGACCGGTCTTTCGGCACTGCAGCTATCTGTACCGATTTTCTTTATCTTTTCCATCGTCAGCCAGACCTTCGGCAGCGGGGCCTCGATCGTCCTGACCAGACAGCTGGCCGGCGGTGAGCGGGACAAGGCGATACAGACGTTTTCGACCGTATGTGCCCTGACGGTCTGCATCGGCATTGTCTTTGCGGCAATCGGGCTGTTCTTCCCGGGTATCGTGGTCAATCTGATGGCCGGTTCGCTGGCCGATCCGGTGGTCAAGGCCGGGGTGACGGCATACCTGAAACCGATTCTGCTGGCGGCGGTGATCGTAATGCTGTATGACGTATTTGTCGCGGTCATCATCATGGAAGGCGGCGAGAAGCGGATGATGCGGGCTGTTGCCATCATTATTGCCATGGATATCATCGGTGATCTGACCGCGATCAAACTGAATGCCGGCATGCTCGGGTTCGGCTTGTCGACATCAATTGCCTATGTGCTGGCGTTCCTGTCACTGCTCGGGCATTTCCGCAGCAAGCAGTCCATGCTCAGGATCGAGACGAAAATCAAGATGCCGTATCTGGTCAAGGGGGTTATCCTGGCCGGCATGCCGCTGGGCATCCGGTTCCTGTGCGTCTTCCTGAGACCGCTGTTTGTTAACCGGATGATGCTGGAGTACGGCACACTTTCGGCTTTGGCAGCCCTGTCCGTGCAGGATGCGATCCATTACTTCCCGCAGGCCATGTGCTCGGGTATTGCGGCAACGGCGCTGCTGATGGCCGGCATGCTGTTCATGGAGCAGGATGCGGATGGTCTGGCGAATGAGCGCCGGGATATCCTGCGCTGGAGCTTTATCGGCTGTACCGTCTTTGCCGCGCTGACAGGCTTCTGTCTGCCGGTGCTGATCCGGATCTTTACAACCGATCCGGAAATCTATTCGCTGGCCCTGACAGCCCTGCGCTGGTATCTGATCTGTGTGCCGTTTGCGGCGGTAAATTACGCGACCGCGTCCTATCTGCTCGGCATCGGCAAGACTACGCTTTCCAGCCTGCATATTGTCCTGGATCACTTTGCCTTCCCGGTGCTCTGGTCCAGACTCCTGGGTGCGATGTTCCATGAAACAGGTATTTACGCAGCGTTTGCGGCTTCGGAAATCTGCATGACATTGTTTGCCGGAATTGTGCTGGCCGGCTGGCTGATCTACCGGAAAAGCCATGCGCCGAAAGAGGCGAAGGACACCAATATTTACGAACTGAGAAAGCACGTCACAAGTGCCGAAGAAGCCAACGAGGCTTCGCAGGAAGTCTATGCGTTCTATAAGTTCCAGGGTATTGATCCCCGCCAGGTCTATCATCTGTCCCTGTGCATGGAGGAACTGGCCGTCAACAGTATCGAACACGGCTTCAATGACGGCCGGAAACATCATCTGGAAGTAAGGACCGCGGTCAGCGACGAATGGCTGATCCTGCGTCTGCGGGATGACTGCCGGCGCTTCAATCTGAAGGAACGCTATGAGATGCTCAATCCGAAGGATGTCGAGTCCCATATCGGTCTGCGGCTGATCTTTGCCAGCGCGGATGAGATCAGCTATTCCTCGGCGATGTACATGAACAACGTCTGCATCAAGATCAGACTGAAGGATAAACCTGCTGCGGCATAAGCAGAAAAACAAGCAACTGATAAACCCGGAGTCTGATCTTCCGGGTTTTTGTTATGCATAAGAAAGCAGGGAACAGAAAAGAGGAACTGCCTTGTGCAGTTCCTCTGAATGGAAATGATTTACTGAGCGTGCCAATTGCCGTCAGCGTCCCACCAGCCGGCTTCACCGTTGTAGTAGTCCGGGACCGGTTCATATTCGGCGATGGCACAGGCTGTTTCGCTGGACATGTCACCGCCGCCGCAGACCTGAACCTGACCCCAGAGATCGGTGACCCAGCCGTCAAACTGGCCGGTATCACTGCTGAAGGCACCGGCTTCATAACCGTCGAGATACAGGGTGCCCCAGAAGGAGCCGCCGCCTATGCCGGTCAGCCATGACAGGTCAACCAGGCAGGTGCCCCATTCATCGATATCATTCCACTGATCATGCAGAGAGATATTACGTTTTCCGCCGGCACAGAAGTCACCGTTGGTGCCCCAGGTAACGTGCAGGGTGCCGTACTGATCATAGGTGGCTGTGATGCCGAGTTTGTCATCACCGTCTGTATTGAGGCTGGCCCGGAACTCCTCCGAACTCATCAACGGTTTTGCTTCAAGACCGGCCTTGGATTCCTGGGAAGTGATCAGATTCGCCGGATCCATCCAGTCTTCGGCCTGCACATGCGGCCAGCTGCCGTATACATACCGGACATCGATGACATCTTCCGGTTTCTTGACCGGTTCGGGCAGTTCCTCAGAGAGATCTTCCTCGACATTCAGCAGCAGCCGGTTGATATTGCCGGGGATATTGAGCTGGCTCTTATAGTTCGTATAATAGGTCTGCTTGCCGGCTACCGCCATGTCATAACCGACCCAGACACAGTTGGTATAGTGCGAAGTGCTGGCCACCATCCATTTGTCTTTCATCTGGCCGATCGGAATGCCGTAGGGGATACCGTCGCGGCCCCAGTCGGTGGTGCCGGTTTTCGCATAGACAGGATAGCTGCGGCGCAGGATATCCATATAGTTCCAATAGGTGCCGCTGACGTTGTTTTCCATCAGCTGGCAGGTCAGCCAGGCACTGCCCGAACTCAGCACCTGCCGGTTCTGGTTCTGCGGATAGTACTCCGTGCCGTCCTGCATGACAATTTTCGCAATGGTGTGCGGTTCATTGTAGACACCGCCGTTGATCAGCATGGCATGGGCGCCGGCCAGTTCCTTGACCGTTGTCTCAAACAGGGTGCCGCCGATGGCGAACGAGAGGTGGAAGTTATCCTTGGTTACCCGGGAGAAACCGATGGAATTCAGGTAATTGACAACCTTGTCCTTGCCGACCGCATCGACAACCCGCTGCAGGGTCAGGATGGCCGGAATGTTCAGCGAGGAACCGACGGCATCCTTGATCGTGACATCACCGGTATAC
>JAFWEA010000176.1 GCA_017543005.1 Solobacterium sp.
ACGGCGAGACCGGCAGCACTGTAGCAGGCTGTCCATTTGGTGGCCATGCCAAGACCGGTCGCAATCCCGCACTTCAGCAGCCACAGCAGCTGGCTTCTCAGCGGGGTTTCATAGTAATCACAGGCAATCCAGCGGATCATGCAGTAGTACATCAGCAGGATGAAGAAGACGCTGAACGGTTCCAATGTGCCGATGCGTGACGTGGTGATATGCATGAAGTCCAGGGCCAAGAAGGCTGTGCCGGCGGCCGAGAACTTTGTTTCTCCGAACAGGGCATGCAGGATCGCATACATCAGCGGCACCATGAAAATCCCGAACAGGGCCCCGGGCAGCCGCCAGATGAAGGGACTCATGCCGAACAGTCTGATAAACAGCGCCATGATGGAAGTGCCCAGCAGCGGGTGCACACTGGCATACATGTGCTGCTGCATGGCAATCTCCCAGGCATTGCGCGGATGATAGACCTCATCAAAGAAACTCTGATCGTAATAGGTCGGCTCCAGCGGGATCGTATCCTGTTCATCGATCACAAGTTCAGCCGGATAAGCCGTAAAGGCATAGTCATCCTGGCGGACCTTGACCGGGGCGAAGCGGTCCTCGCCGTAAACCTTGAAGCCGATCTCGGTCAGGGTCATATTCGCATTGATGGAATGAATGCGGTAATACGGGAAATTCCAGTCACCGTCCACGATCTCCCAGCGGTAGATGGAACCCTCTGTCAGAGTGGCAATCTCCTGCCAGTGCTCAAGGTCCATAGAACCTTCGATGCGCACGTCAAGGAAGCCGAGCTGGTAACCGGTCAGGTTGGCATTGTTGTCACCTTCGCTGTAGATGGCATAGATCCCGTCGATATGCGTGTCTTCCGGCAGTTCCAGCACAAAAGTCTGGGAGGGGGCGGAGGGCTGCCAGGTGGTGACGGGGAAGACCGCCGAACCAAGCTGCCACAGTGAGACAATCGCATAGAGCACCGTGATCAGCGTGACATAGTACCAGTCCTTTTTCCGGTAGGGCTGCCAGGCCGGCAGAAGGCCTCTGTCTTCTGTTTTTTCAGACGCCTGCCGGAAGGGGAGATAACGGAAAAGCAGGCTGATCAGCCCGGCTGCCAGCAGGCAGGCCAGCAGCAGGCCCAGCAGTTCCGTGTCTTTGAAAATGAGAAAACTCAGGTCACGCATAATTGCATACCATTATACTATAGAAACACTTAGCACTCATATTGACAGAGTGACAGATCGTGCTATACTTACCTGTGTTAGCAAACGCACTGTTTGAGTGCTAATAGGAGGATGATTATGTTAAAGCCATTACATGATTATGTTGTACTGGAAAAAGTCAAGGAAGAAGTCAAGACCAAGAGCGGCATTATCCTGACCACAGGGGAAGCCAAGGAAGCTCCTTCCATGGGTCTTGTGATTGCGGTCGGCCCGGGCAAGGTCGAAGACGGCAAGCTGATCGAGATTGATCTGAAGAAGGGTCAGAAGGTTATCTATAAGAAATACTCCGGCACGGAAGTGACATATGACAAGAAGGATTACCTGCTCATCCGGGCAGAAGAGATTCTTGCGATTGTCGACTGAACAGAAAGAAGGTAAATGAAATATGGCAAAGGAAATCAAGTATTCCAAGGACGCCCGCACCAAGATGCTGGATGGCGTCAATAAGCTGGC
>JAFWEA010000177.1 GCA_017543005.1 Solobacterium sp.
GCAGACCCCGCCGATCGGATGTCCGGTCAGGGCCTCAACCTCTTCACCGTGCAGCATTCTTGCCTTGGTATGGAATTTCTCCTTGTACTTATGATTCTGGATCCGGGCATCGCCGGCCATGACAATGATCACCGGTTTATCGTCAACCAGGAACGACATCGTCTTGGCGATTTCCTTTCCTTCACAGCCCAGGGCATGGGCCGCCAGTTCAACGGTGGCGCTGGATTCATCCAGCAGGATAATGCGGTCTTCCATCCCGAACTGACGGAAATACGCTTTTACGGATTCGAGTGACATGTGAAAACTCCCCTTTCAGTTTTGTGCAAGGCCAAGCCATGCATGCAGTTCATCGTAGCCCCCGTGCGGAATCTCGTCAAGAGGCAGGTTGCGGCGGTTGAGCAGGCTGTCGGTCAGCAGGAAGACTTTCATGCCCACAGTAGCGGCCGGGACATCTTCATCCGCGTCATTGCCGATCATGATGCACTCCTGCGGCCTCACCCCCAGGGACTCTGCCACTTCGACATAGTACTGCGGATTCGGCTTGCAGGTACGGCTGTTCTCATAGGTCGTATACAGTTCGAAATCCTCCGGTTCCAGACCGGCCCAGCGGATCCGCTGCTCGGTCGCAATCCGCGGAAACAGCGGGTTGGTTGCCAGCGCCACCCGGTATCCGGCTGTCTTCAGCCGGTGCACGGTTTCAGCCGCGCGCGGGTTGAAGCCGGTTGCCTTCCTGGCCCCGGCAAACCCCTGTTCATAGAATTCCAGAAAATGTTTATAGTTCTCGGAAGCCGGCGTTTCGAACTGGGCATCAAAGACTTCCCAGAATCGTTCTTCATTGGTCCGGCTGCCGTCATTGGCCACCATGGCCGCCGTGCCCTTCCACACAGCTTTGATCAGGGCCTGCGGTTCAAATCCATATGGGCTCATCCATTGGGCCAGACAGCCGAAATAATAGTCCGTGAACCGATCCTGGTCCATCGGCAGAAGGGTTCCGTCAAGATCGAACAGAATCATTTTGTCCATGGGCTTCCTCTTCTTTCTGCAGCAGTTTTTCCTTGGCCACTGCCAGCATCAGCTTTATGCGGTTTTCCTGATTGACCCGGGTTGCGCTCGGATCATAATCAATTGGCGTGATATTGGCTTCTGGATGGTTTGCCCGGATCCGGTTGATGACGCCCTTGCCGGCGATGTGGTTTGGCAGACAGCCGAACGGCTGTGCGCAGATGACGTTTTCATATCCGCCTTCAATGAGTTCGACCATTTCCGCTGTCAGCAGCCAGCCTTCCCCCATCTTGGCGCCCAGGGACAGAATGCCCTTCGGTTTTTCCATCAATTCGCGGAAGCTCCCCGGCGCATAGTAGCCGTAGGAACGCAGTGTTTCATTCATGGACATGCCGATGTGGTCCATCAGTTTCAGGGCCCAGCCGGCATACTTTCCGGTCTTCGGATTCATGCCGTACAGCTGCATATCCAGCTGCCAGTTGGCACAGCAGTACTGGGCATAGCCCATCAGACTCGGCAGGTTCACCTCGCAGTCCTGGCTTTCCAGGAAGTGCACCAGGTCATTGTTGCCGAGCGGTGAGAACTTCACATAGATTTCCCCGACCACGCCGACCTTGACCTTCGGCACAACGGTCTTCGGAATCTTTGCAAAGTCCGCGGCGATATCACGGAATCTTTTCTTCATGGCCGGCAGCAGGTAATTCTTCCCGTCATGGAACCAGCCGGAGATCGTTTCGATCCACTTGTCCAGGCAGGCCTGGCTGTCGCCTTTATGATCCTCATAGGCAACTGTCTGGTTGTACAGGGCCATCAGTTCATCCCCGTATTCCGCCGCCGCCAGGATCTTCAGCAGCATCTTCACGGTCCAGGGCATGGCCGAACCTTCTTCCATACCGAGGGCATTGGCCGAAGCGACCGGGATATTGCCGTATCCGGCCTTGACCAGGGCCTTGCGCAGCAGTCGGATATAGTTGCTGGCCCGACAGCCGCCGCCTGACTGGGAAATGATCAGGGCCGTATGATCCAGGTCATACCGGCCGCTGTTCAGCGCATCCAGGAACTGGCCGATGACCAGAAGGGCCGGATAGCAGGTATCGTTATGAACATATTTCAGACCGAGCTGGGACACTTCACTGCCGCTGTTCTGCAGCAGTTCCATATGATACCCTTCGCTTTCCATGGCCGCCTTGACCAAGGAAAACTGGATCGGGGCCATGTTGGGAATCAGGATCGTATGGGTGGCCAGCATCTCTTTGGTAAAACCGGGTGTCAGATATTCCATGCTTATCTGCCCTCCGATTCTTTTTTCTCTTCCAGCGCGGCCAGCAGGCTTCTGAGCCGGATATTGACCGTGCCGAGGTTGGTGATCTCATCGATCTTGAGCTGGGTATAGAGCTTCCCGCCTTCCTGCAGGATCTCCCTGGTTTCATCCGAAGTGATCGCATCCAGGCCGCAGCCGAACGAGACCAGCTGCACCAGGTTCATGTCAGGCTGGGTTGTGCAGTATCTGGCTGCCGCGTACAGACGGCTGTGATAGGTCCACTGGTTCAGGACAGCCGTATTGAACTTCTGCACATGCCAGCTGACGGCATCCTCGGTCACCACCGCGGCGCCCTGCCGGATGATCAGCTCGTCAATGCCATGGTTCACTTCCGGATCGACATGGTACGGCCGTCCGGCCAGCACAATGATCTCCTTGCCTTCCTGACGGGCCTGTTCGATGATTTCCTGACCCTTGTCCCGGATCCGCTGCATATGCGCCTTATACTCGTCATACGCCGCATCCAGGGCCGGCCGGACTTCCTGTTCGGGCAGATCCGGGAAGTATTTCTTCAGCAGGGCCGGGAAGCGCTTCGTGAACTCTTCACGCATTTCGATATTGATATATTCCTTGATGAACGGGATTGTCTCCAGTTCATAGCAGTTGTCATTCAGCACTTCCGGATAGTAGGCCACCACCGGGCAGTTATAGTGATTGTCGCCGAGCCCCTCGTCAAAGTTGTAGCTCATGCAGGGATAGAAGATCGCATCGACCTTCTCCTTGGCCAGGGCAGCGATATGCCCGTGTGAAAGCTTGGCCGGATAGCAGGCCGTGTCACTCGGGATGGTCCCCTGCCCGGCCTGATACAGCTTGCGGTCGGAGAGCGGCGATACCTTCACCGCAAAGCCGAGCTTGCGGAAGAAGGTGTGCCAGAACGGCAGGAGTTCATACATGTTCAGGCACATCGGGATGCCGATGGTGCCGCGCTTAGCTTCACCCGGATCCTGCATGTACTTCTTGAGTTCATTCAGCTTATAGGCATACAGGTTCAGATGCTCGTCACTGGTCTTGCCGGTCACCGGTTTGTCGCAGCGGTTGCCGGAAATCAGCCGGTCACCGTCCGCGAACGTGTTGATGGTCAGCAGGCAGTGGTTGCCGCAGCCCTGGCAGGTCACGGAATTGGTCTTCTGGACAAAATTCTGCAGCTGTTCCATGGACAGGAAGGAGCTGACGGCATTGTTGCCGCGGCGGCTGCGCCCGTGCAGGGCTGCCCCGTAGGCCCCCATCAGGCCGGCAATATCCGGCCGGATGACTTCCACACCCATCTCCTGTTCAAAGGCCCGCAGCACGGCTTCGTTGTAGAAGGTGCCGCCCTGGACGACAATCTTGCGGCCGAGCTCTTCCGGACTGGAACAGCGGATGACCTTGTAAAGGGCATTCTTGACGACCGAGATGGAAAGACCGGCACTGATGTTTTCAACCGTAGCCCCGTCTTTCTGAGCCTGCTTGACTGAGGAGTTCATGAAGACGGTACACCGGGAGCCGAGGTCCACCGGCCGGTCCGCGTACAGCCCCATCCGGGCAAACTCCTGCACGTCATGACCGAGGGCTTCGGCAAACGTCTGCAGGAAACTGCCGCAGCCGCTGGAGCACGCCTCATTCAGGAAGATATTCGAAATCGCCCCATCTTCGATCTTGAAGCACTTCATGTCCTGGCCGCCGATATCGATGATGAAGTCGACATCCGGCAGGAAGTACCTGGCCGCCGTGAAATGGGCCACCGTTTCCACCAGGCCCAGATCACAGTGGAACGCATGTTTCATGAGTTCCTCACCGTAACCGGTGGCGGTCACACTGGCAATTTTCAGTTTCGGATGATCCCGGTAGATATTCATCATGGTTTCCCGGACCAGCGGAATCGGATTGCCGTTGTTCGGGTGATACCAGGTGTAAAGCAGGTTCGCATCGCCGTCGATGACGACCAGCTTGATGGTCGTGGAACCGGAGTCGATGCCGATGTGCACCGGTCCGACATTGTCATGGAATTCCACTCGCGGCACCGAAGCCAGACGATGCCGATTATGGAACTTCCAGTATTCATCACGGCTTTCAAACAGCGGCGGCAGGCCGACATAGGTGGCCGTGGCGCTGTAGTTCTTCAGCCGCTCGGCCGCAGCCAGAAGATCAATCTCCTGATCCGCATAGAAAGCTGCCCCCATGGCCACATACAGCAGGGAATTCTCCGGGCAGGTGCCCTTGACATTCAGGGTCCTGTCAAAGCTTTCCCGCAGGCATCTGGAGAAGGTCAGCGGTCCGCCGAGGTACAGGATATTGCCGCGGATCGCCCGGCCCTGGGCCAGTCCGGCAATGGTCTGGTTCACCACAGCCTGATAGATCGAAGCGGCGATGTCACCCGTCCGGGCCCCCTGGTTGATCAGCGGCTGGACATCACTCTTGGCAAACACGCCGCAGCGGCTGGCAATCGTGTAGGTCTTTTCCGCTTTCAGGGCGCTGGCATCC
>JAFWEA010000178.1 GCA_017543005.1 Solobacterium sp.
ACCGGCAATATTTTCATGCTGAACGGAAGACAGTTCGTCATGAACCTGAATATCCCGTCCATCATCAACCGGCAGTACTACAAGGATCAGATCCGCCAGTATGCCGTTATCAGCGGTCTGCCCGAGGTGCTGGTCAAGAACGGTTCCTATGCAGATGCCAATGACCGCATGCATGCCTATACCATGTCGGTATATCAGTCGGACAAGATGTACATGACCGTATTTGAGAGCGAGACCGTCACGTTCCATGCGGTCTGCCGGGAAGACGAAATTGCCGACCTGCTGACCGAGATGCTGCGGATTGCCCGCGGGGTAACGGTCAAGACCGGGGCCGTGCTGGAAGCCTTCAGCAACCGCCAGGTCATTTCCTACAGCCGCAAGCAGCTGGAACTGTTCCAGAACATTGCGCCGGAGAACGGGGCGATCGATGAACTGTTCACGACGACGCTGAGCTATCCGGACGGCGAGGGCGGGGTCATCTCGGATGACAACTACGCCACCGACAACTTCCCGGACGGCGGTCTGGACAGCAGTCCGGATGACGGTGATGCCCCGGTGGAAGACATTTTCGAGGAATAGCTCTGTCTTAACAAGCAGGGAAAAATAGAATAAAATAAATTAGATACAGTAAGAAAGGAATTGTCAGTATGTTCAAGAAGCTCAGTAATCTGCTGTTCGAAGAAGACGACGAAGAGTTTGTCGAAGAAATCGAAGAAGAGGAAGCGCCTGTACAGCCTGTTGTGAAGAAACCGGCTCCGCAGGCGGCAGCTCCGGTCCAGGAGAAGCCGATGCAGCGCATCGATGTTACGCAGCCGATCCCGACCGTTGAAACCAGAAAAGAAGAACCGGCTTTCCCGCCGGTACAGAATGAGTCGGTATTCAAGCAGCCGGCTGTTCAGCACGCCAGCCCGCGGCCGATCGAACCGGCCCCTGAGGCTCCGAAACCGTCCCTGGGCCTGACAGTTGATGATATTGCCGAGAAGAAGCCGGCCCAGCCGGCCCGTCCGGCAGCGCAGAAGCCGCAGCGCAAGACGAATGTCTATGAGTTCCAGCCGGTCATCAGCCCGATGTTCGGCGTCGATGAAAAGGATCTCAATGCCCTTCAGAACAGCGGTAAGGCCAGCCGTCCGGGAAGCGAAAAGAAGGCCGGCCGGTCCCAGATTATATCACCGATGTACGGCGTCAACGAAGATGCCCGTCCGAGCACTGTGCAGACCACCGTGGAGAGATCCAACCGCATGGAAGAGATGGCTCACTCCAGAGAACGGTCGGCCGCCGAGGACAGAATCCCGGAATTCTCGCTGGATGACATTCTCAGCACCCGCGACCGGGAATATGCGGAAGAGGCAGCGAATACTGCCCGCATGCCGAGTCTTTTCGATGATGAAGACATCATCGATGAGACAGTGGTGATTGACAAGAATCATTACGATGACTGAGCAGGGGATAACCCGACAGGAGGAATGTATGGAATACTTCTTTATCGGCATTAAAGGAACCGGCATGGCGGCGCTCGCCTGCATGCTTCACGATCTCGGGCACCATGTGACCGGCAGTGATCTGGACAAGCATTTTTTCACCGAAGAGGAACTGCACAAGCGGAACATTCCGATTTATGATTTCAATCCGGAAAACATCAAGGACGGCATGCATGTCATCATCGGCAATGCCTTCCTGGAAGACTTCCCGGAAGTACAGGCAGCCCGGGCCAACAAGACCTGTGTCTG
>JAFWEA010000179.1 GCA_017543005.1 Solobacterium sp.
AAATACTGCTGGTTTATCTGGCAATCATGCTGGCTCTGATTATCCTGAGCCGGCTGGTCTGGATATTCGGTGATGACCCGATCGGTCTGATCCTGGTTTTCTTTTTCCTGGTTCCGGGCATCAGTTTTGTGTTTGCCCTGGCCCTGGGCAGGACCGGACCGTTCTGGCAGTTCCCGGTCATTGCCGGCTGTGCCAATGTGCTGAACTACATGTGCAATTCCATGATGCATTTTAAGCTGGCACCGGACATCGGCACACTGTGGGTATTCGGCCTGGCCTTTGCGGGGGCCCTGGCGGGTGTCCTGCTGACCCGTATCATCCGCCGGCTGAGAAAAAAATGAAGTGCAAAAAGAATCCTGGCAAAGGATTCTTTTGTATTGCATGAGACATACTATGGTTGTTTATTCCGGATGTTCCCTGAGAAAGGCCAGTACCTGTTCCCGGTTCTTTAAGGCGGCGGAGGCCCCGGCTGCGGTTGTGCAGATGGCCCCGCAGGCATTCGCAAAGTGCAGGGCGTCTACGGTAATACTCCCACGCAGCCATTCACTGACAAAGCCGGCCAGGAAGTTGTCACCGGCCCCGGTCGCATCAACAGCATTGATGTCATAGGCCGGCAATGTATAAGCCGTTTCGGCATCGCGGTAGTAACAACCCTTCGCGCCGAGCTTGATGATCACATGGCGGACGCCGTACTGCAGGAAGACTTCAGCCATCTCTTCCGGCGTATCCTTGCCGGTATAGTAACGGGCTTCATCCTCATTCGGGGTGATGTAATCAACCAGCGGCAGGTACGGCCGGATTTCATCCAGCGTGCAGGGCCTGGCGTTGGGCAGTTTGGTGTCCGCAAAGACAGCAATCCCATGCCTGTCGGCAAAGCGCAGAACCGCAGCGGTCACATCCGGATCCGCGAACGGGGCCCGGAAGAGAGAGCCGAGAATCATGGCTTTGGGCAGGTGAATATCAGCCAGATACTGTTCCGGATGGAAGTTGTAAAAGTGCGACTGATTTGTGACGGACTGTCTGGTGCCGTCCTCCTTGACAAACATGGTTGTGACCGGGGTCGGCTGTTCGGAGCGCTGAACCAGGGATGTATCGACACCGGCTGCCTGCAGATGGTGAAGAATCATCTCTCCGGCCTCATCCCGGCCCAGCCGGCAAAGAATCGCCGGCCCGGCCCCCAGTTTTGCCAGAGCCATGGCTTCGTTGACCGCTTCGCCGCCGACATGGAGCGAACCGGAAACAGCCCGGTAGCCGGAGGCTGATACTGGTTTCGGATCCAGACCTTTGATGATGGAGTCAATCAGGGCCGTACCGATACAGAGAACATCATATTCATGTGGTTTCATATCCTCATCATACAGCAGATTCGTCCTTTCTGCCTGTGCACCCGGCATGGCGTGCTATGATGTTACCGGGAAAAAGCATATGAAAGTAATCGGACTGGATACAGGCACAACAACCATCAGCGGGGTGCTGCTGAGTGACGGTATCGTCATTGATACATGCACGCTGCCGAATGAGGCCAAAACATATGACGGGGTCTATGCCCTTCAGGATGCGGAACGGATCTTGTCCCTGTGCAGAGAAATCCTGATGCGCCTGCGGGCGGAGGATGCAGATGCGATTGCCATGACGGGGCAGATGCACGGCATCGTCTATGTCGATGAAAACGGTCAGGCCTGCGGCCAGGCTGTTTCCTGGCAGGATGAACGGGGCACATTGCCATGGCATGATGACCTGAGTGTCAGCGCGTATATGAGCAAGCTGACGGGATATCCGCTGGCCACCGGATACGGCCTGGTCACCCTGTATCATGATCTGCAGCAGGGCATTGTGCCGGCCGGGGCTGCGAAGATTACAACCATCCCGGACTATATCGCGATGCGTCTGGGCAATTGTCAGACACCGCTGATCCATACCACAATGGCCCAGAGCCTGGGCCTGTACCGGGAAGATACAAAAGACTTTGACAGAGATGCTTTGCGGCAGGCGGGGATCAGCGAATCATTCCTGCCGGCTGTCTCTGATGATATTCAGAAAGTCGGTTTCTATGCCGGAAAGACCCCGGTGTACTGCGCACTGGGCGACAACCAGGCCAGTGTGTACGGCGCCTGTGCCGGGGTTGCCAGGGTCCTGCTGAACATCGGTACGGGCAGTCAGATTTCCATGATCTCTGATACCTGTATGCATGTGCCGGGACTGGATACCAGGCCGTATGTGGACGGGAAATATATCCTGAGCGGCAGCAGCCTCTGCGGCGGAAGTGCCTATGATGTGCTGGTTTCACTGGTACAGGATGTGCTGCACCAATATGACTGTCCGGTTCCGGAGCAGCTTCTGCAGGGTCTGGACAAGCTGGCTCTCAAGGCGGGCAGTGCCGGCGGTCTGATGGTCGACACCCGGTTCCGGGGTAGCAGACAGGAACCCGCACGGACCGGCACGATCAGCGGCATCAATATGGAGAATCTGACCCTGGGCAGCCTGGCGTATGGCTTTGCGGAAGGTGTAGTCAAAGAACTGCATGATTTCTGGCAGCTGATGCCGCAGACGGATCAGATCAGCGATATCGCCGTATCCGGCAATGCCGTCCGGAACAGTGAACTTTACAGACAGTTGATCCGGGTTTGGTTCCCGGAACGGAACATACATTTCACGGAACAGAAAGAGGAAGCGGCATACGGGGCAGCCTGTTATGTCAGCCGGACAGGGAGACAATCATGAGCGATGTAATGGCTAAAAACAGAAGATTCTATGACGAATACGTCGCCGGCATGATTCATGAGAAGTTCCCGGAATATGAGAACCGGATCGCCGTCGGCATTGCCGGGGAAGGATCGGACTGCTTCGGATATGACGATGTGATCTCACGGGATCATGATTTCGGGACAGGTGTCTGTCTGTGGCTGACCGATGAAGATATGGAACGTTTCGGCCGGCAGTTGTCGGCGGCCTATGAAAAACTGGTTGCACAGACAGAGCGTTCCTATTACACGGAACGACTGCAGGAACGCCGGGGTGTCATGACGATCCATGATTTCTATTCGGATATCCTGCAGATCGACTGTGATGTCGAACACTGCCGGATGAGTGAGGAAGACTGGCTGAAACTGGATCATACCTGCCTGAAAACAGCGGTCAACGGGGCTGTCTTCCGGGATGATTCAGGTGTGTTCTCGGCCTTCCGGAAGCTGCTTCTGGATTACTATCCGGAACGGGTCTGGCGGCTCCGGCTTGCCCAGCAGCTGCATGCCTTTGCGTCCTCGCTGCAGGTCAACTATGCCCGCTGCATGTACCGCAATGACCTTGTGGCGGCAGAGCTGTGCCGGGCCGAGGGTCTGCGGGCGGCGATGGAACTGTACTTCCTGCTGAAGCGGGAATATCCGCCCTATTACAAATGGACCTTCCGGGCCCTGACGGAACTGGATACGGAAGGGGTATTCACAGCCCGGATCAAAGAACTGGCGGTGACGGCACCAAACCTTGATGCCTGGCGCTCAACGCCATACCATCCCAGCCGGCCGAACTACAAGGACAGGATTGTCTCGCTGGCCGAAGAAATCGGTTCGGAACTGGAGTGGATGCTCAGGGATCTGCACCTGATCCGGAAACCGGGCCGGTACATGGAACTGCATGTGGATGAGGTGCTGCCGGAGACATCGGATATTTAAGTATTTGAAGTCTGGATTTGTCATATAATTTGACTGGATACAAAAATTTGGAGGAAACGAAATGAAGAAAAATATGATCAAGGTCATGGCTGCAGCGATGCTGGCGGCCGTTGCGCTGGCCGGCTGCACAAAGTCGGAACTGGTCTGCGATGCCGCCGACAGCAAGGACATTGTCATTACCGCAAACCGGGCGGCCAAGGACGCTTTTGTCCTGTCCGGTTCGCTGGAAGTGGCCGAAGGTGAAACCATCAGGATCAAGCCGGAACTGAGCCGGGGTGCCGTGATGATCGAACTGATTGCCGAACCGGAAGAGCAGAGCATGGAAGAGCTGCCGGATACGGAAGCGGCCGCATCTGCGGTATTTGAAGTGTCCGGAACCGGGGAAGTGACAACCGATCCGGCGGATATGTCGGGCAGCTATTGGGTCCGTATCACAGTGACTGAAAAAGCAACCGGCACAGTCCATGTGATTGCCGAGTAATCAGCCGCTGACAAAGCAGACTTTCCGGGATTTGATGATATTGGAGGTATTATCCTTTATAATAAATATCAAATCTCTTTTATTATTTTATCGGATTGAAAAGACGGCTTCCGGCTGATCCCGGTAATCTGCCGGAAAAGACAGAATTAAAAATTCCCTGATAAACATCATGTCATTTTGCCATTAAAATAGTATTTGTAAGGATTATCAATATTCCTGTGTAAAAGAAGGAGAAGAAACCATGACCATTACCAAGACACTGAACGGAACCGAACTGACTCTTGCCCCGGAAGGCCGGCTCGATACAACAACATCACCGGAACTTGAGGCACTGCTGAAGGAGTCGCTGGACGGGGTGACTGCCCTGACCTTTGACTTTGCCGGACTGGAATACATTTCCTCGGCCGGTCTGCGGGTGCTGCTGGCGGCACAGAAGCTCATGAACGGCAAGGGCACAATGAAAGTTCTGCATGTCAATGATGTCATTAAGGAAATCTTTGAAGTAACCGGCTTTAACGACATTCTGACAATCGAATAATCAGCCGGGTTATGAACGGAATGATTGACCTGCATATGCACACAACGATCTCCGACGGTACGGACACACCGGAGCAGATCCTTTTCAATGTGAAAAATGCAGGTATTAAACTTTTTTCCGTTACAGACCATGATGCCCTGGCGGGCAGTATGATCATCCCCGGCCTGCTGCAGGAAGATGATCCGGCCTTCATTGCCGGAGTGGAGTTTTCCTGCCGGGATGATGAGGGACAATATCACATTCTCGGATACGGGTATGATCCGGCCGGCGAAGCGATTCAGAACCTGGCGCAGATGACCCATGCCCGCCGTATGAAGAAAGTGCGGGCCAGACTGGATTATCTGGCTGCCGAACACAACGTTCATTTCCCCGAAGAGGAAATAAAGAACCTGCTGGCTCTGCCCAATCCCGGCAAGCCGCACATCGGCAACCTGATGGTGAAGTACGGCTATGCCGCCACGAAGGAAGAGGCAATTACCGACTATATCAACGGCATACATTTCCCGCATGACTGGGTGGATCCGCAGGATGCCATCAAGGCGATCCTGGCTTCCAATGGCATCCCGGTGCTGGCCCATCCGACCTACGGCAGCGGGGACCAGCTGATCCTGGGCGAGGAAATGGATGACCGGCTGGCCCGGCTGACGGGCTACGGTCTGCAGGGCCTCGAGGTGTTCTATTCCGGCTTTACAGGTAAAATCCGGCAGGAGCTTCTCGCTTTTGCCGGACAGTATCATCTGTATGTGACGGCCGGCAGTGACTATCACGGAACCAACAAACTTGTGCCGCTGGGTGATACCGGTCTGGATAAAGCGGAAGAATTCCCATCCGGCCTGACAGAATTCCTGGCTGTCTGCCGCACATATACAGGCAGAGACAACGAAAGAAAACCGGAGTAATACAGATATGAAAAGATTCAAAAGTCTGGTAATCGGCGGTATTCAGAACAAGGTGTTCAATCTGATTCTGGCCACAATTATCCTTATGACTGCGGCTTTTTCAAGCGTGGCGGTTTATCGTAACCGGATGCTCGCAAAGGTATCGGCGGATACCAACCAGCGGCAGCAGGAGGCGATCCAGGACGTCAGTGACACGGTTCTGACATCCATGCTGGACAGCTCGCTCAGTCAGAAGACACAGATGGAAGCCACGATTGCCGAAGATATGTTCCATGATCTGCAGGTCCGGGTTGAGATGATGGGAGAATATGCCGAGAAGGTATTTTCCGATCCGGACCGCGTGCAGAGAATCATCATAGATGCCCCGGATCTGGAAAAGGACGGGGAAATATCCGCCCAGCTGCTGATGGCGGACGGGGTCACCCTGGATGATCCGGTGCTCATGGACCGGGTCGGACTGATGGGGAACCTGATGGATATGATGACTTCCCTGTACAGTGTCTCCGACGATACCAACTCATGCTTCATCGCCCTGCCGGAGGGTGTCATACTGGTGGCGGATGACCGGTCCTCCAGCAAGTTTGCGGAAGACGGCAGCGTCATCAAATTTGATCCGCGCACCAGGCCCTGGTACAGACAGGCCGTGGAAGCCGGACATCTTATCTTTACAGATGTGGAAGTAGATCTCTTTACCGGTGAGATCGGCATCGTGTGTGCCATGCCGGTCTATACCGAAGGCAGACTGGCTGCGGTTGTGGGGGCGGATCTGTTTTTGACCTCCATGCGGGACAGGGTCATGAATTCGAAGATCAACGGCACCGGCACCTTTACCGTTGTGATCAACCAGCAGGGTCATGTGGTCTTTTCACCGGCCGAGACCGGTATCTTCCAGGTCAAAGATTCGGCTGAGGCGGAAAACCTGAGACGTTCGGATAATACCAAACTGGCCGGCTTCCTGATGGATGCCAGACAGAGCCAGACGAATGTCAAAGTGATCAACGTGGATGGTGAAAACTACTATATGGTCGGGGCTCCGATGAAGACCGTCGGCTGGGTGCTCCTTTCCGCCTTCAGTCAGGATGCGGCCAACCGGCCGGCAGCCATGCTGGAAGAAAAGAATGCGGAAATCCAGGCCCAGGCCGCAAGTGAATATCGTGAAAGCAGCAAGCATTCACAGACAACCGCGTTTGTATTTATGCTGACGATTGCCGTCTGCATGAGTATTGTGGCCCATGCCAGTATTAAACGGGTGGTCGAGCCGCTCAACACCATGACCAAGAGAATCGCGCATCTGACCGGCAAGAATCTTGAGTTCAAGATGGAAGACACCTTCCGCACCGGCGATGAGATCGAGGAGCTGGCCAAGAGTTTTGCCGAACAGTCCCATAAGACGATCGAGTATGTGGAAACGATCAAGACGGTAACGGCCGAAAAGGAGAGAATCGGAACCGAGCTGGCCCTGGCGAAGGATATTCAGGAGAGCATGCTGCCGCATGACTTCCCGGCTTTCCCGGACCGGACGGACTTCGATATCTATGCTTCCATGGATCCGGCCAAGGAAGTCGGCGGTGACTTCTATGATTACTTCCTGATTGATGATGATCATCTGTGCCTGGTGATCGCCGATGTTTCCGGCAAAGGTGTGCCGGCGGCGCTGTTCATGATGGCTTCCAAGATCATCCTGCAGAGTATTGCCATACTCGGCAATGATCCGGGTCAGATCCTGGCCAGAACCAATGAGAATATCAGCACCCGCAATGATGCGGAGATGTTTGTGACCGTCTGGCTGGGAATTCTGGAACTGTCCACCGGCCGCCTCAAGGCTGCCAACGCCGGCCATGAATATCCGGCTTTCCGGCATCCGCAGGGAAACTATGAATTCTTCAAGGACAAGCACGGGCTGGTGATCGGTGCCATGGCAGAAGCACCGTATACGGAGTATGAGGTGCAGCTGGAGCCGGGCAGCAGGATCTTCGTGTATACCGACGGCCTGCCCGAAGCGACCAACAAGGATACGGAAATGTTCGGTGCTGACCGTATTCTGAATACCCTGAATGAGGTTCCGGAGGAAAAGCCGGAGGCAGTCCTGGAGCATATGCGTCAGGCAGTGGATGCCTTCGTGCAGGATGCCGAGCAGTTTGATGACCTGACCATGCTGTGCCTGGAATACAAGGGGCCCAATGCGGCTGCCCCACTCAGCACCGAGACAGCAGAAAAGAAAGATACAAAGGAGGCAGACAATGTTTGAGAGAAAACTATACCGAAGCGATATGATACAGTGCGTTCTGTGTCATGATGCCCCGTGTTCCGCCGCCTGTCCCGAAACAGACCCGGCTGCTCTGCTGCGGAGCGTCTGGTTCAATAACGAAAAGATTGCCGCAGCCCGCTATCCGGACAGCAATCCATGTCTTGCCTGCAGTGCCCCGTGTGAAAAAGCCTGTGTCCGCAGCGGCCAGGTGCCCGTCCGGGAAGTGATGCTGCGGCTGCATGATGAAGTCAAGCCGGAGCTGGAGATTGCTCCGCCGGAAGATGAAAACCGGCTGCGGACGGAACTGTGCGGGATCCCGCTGGAGAATCCGTTCCTGCTGTCCTCCTCGGTTGTGGGAAGCACCTATGACATGTGTGCCAGGGCCTTTGAGGCCGGCTGGGCCGGGGTGGCGTTCAAGACCATCTGCTCCTTTGAAATCCATGAAGCTTCGCCGCGGTTCTCGGCCATTACCGGCGACAACGGCAACATCATCGGCTTCAAGAATATCGAACAGCTCTCGGATCACAGTGTGGCGGAAAACATGTCCATCTTCCGGGAATTGAAAAAGAATTATCCGACCAAGTTTATCCTGGCTTCCATCATGGGCCAGAATGAGCAGGAGTGGGAAGAGCTGGCCCGGCTCTGTGAAGAGAACGGAGCTGATGCTGTGGAACTGAATTTCTCCTGCCCGAACATGGCTGATGACGGACTGGGTTCCGATATCGGCCAGGTGCCGGAACTGGTGGAACAGTTTACGGCCGCGGCCAGACGGGGAACGACAATACCGATTCTGGCCAAGCTGACCCCGAACGTGGACGTGATGAGTCCGGCGGCTGAGGCTGCCCTGCGGGGCGGGGCTGACGGGATCGCGGCCATCAATACCATCAAGAGCATTATCGGGGTGAATCCCCACACCTATGTTTCCGCCCCGGCGGTGCACGGGATGTCTGCCGTCGGCGGCTACAGCGGCACGGCGGTCCGGCCGATCGCCCTGCGCTTCATCGCGGAACTGGGCGCAAATCCGAAGCTTGCCGGTCTGCACATCAGTGCCATGGGCGGCATCGAGGGCTGGCAGGATGCCCTGGAGTTTATCCTGCTGGGCGCCGGCAGTGTGCAGGTGACAACGGCCGTCATGCAGTACGGTTATCGGATCATTGATGATCTGAAGAGCGGCCTGAACCTGTATCTGGCCGAAAAGGGCTTTAACAGTGTGAAGGAAGCACGGGGACTGGCCCTGGATTCGGTCAGTCATACAACCGACGTGCTGGAACGGGATACCGTCGTCTTCCCGCTGTTCCATCGGGACAGGTGCATCGGCTGCGGCCGGTGTGAGATCTCCTGTGCGGACGGCGGCCATCAGGCCATTCACCTGAACAGTGAACGGCGGCCGGTGCTGGACGGCAGCAAGTGCGTCGGCTGTCACCTCTGTGTGCTGGTCTGCCCGCAGCGGGCCATCACTCCCGGCAGAAAACGAATCGACAGAAGAAAGAAGACAGAACATGAGTGAATTCAGACTGCATCAGATGACCGGCAAAGTACCGGAACCGCTGCATATCATGGATGCGGAAGAGCGCAAGACTCTTCCGGTCACCGGCGATGCCGAGTGGATCGGGCTGTCTGCCCCGGAAATCCACCTGCTGGTGACGGCCGGCATGAAACAGCTGAACGGGTTTGCCAACCTAGCCCTGAATGCCCGTGATATTGCGAAGGAAACGGAAAAGAATATCCGCAGGGGCCTGCAGGCCGCCGGATACGCAGCCGCCGGTTTCAGTGAAAGAGTGATCGGCGATCAGAAAGCGGAAGGCTTTCGGTATACCTACACGGCCCAGGGTATCGCCGTGACCGGGGAAACCTGGGTTGTCAAAACCGGCAGGGATCTGTATGAACTCCATTTCTACGGCAGAACCGAAACACTTGATGAATGCCTGCCGGTGTGGGAAAAACTGCTGGCTTCCGTACACTGGCAGGAGTGAGGTGACAGCCGGATGGATTTCAAATATGTAAGGATACAGGGCCGGGAACTGGCTGAGAATACCATGTATGCCAAGGGCGTCTTCAGCATGTGCATGCAGATGATCCAGAATGATGTCATGGATGAAGAAGACAGGGAACTCTATCTGGAAATCGATTCATGGTTTGCGGAGGAGCTGCCCTGGCCGGAACCCTGCAAGCGGCAGGAAAAAGTCGTCTGTTTCTTCAAGACGGAAAACAGTGAGGAAATGATGACGATGATCAACCCGGTCATGTGGCTGTTGGAAAAATACCATCATCCGTATTATGTCGTTTATACAAACCAGCCCGGTGAAATTGTCTACGAAGACAAGTACCAGGTCTGCTGCAAGGTCGGGGATCTGATCATCGAGCCGCTGCAGCCGTCCTGGTCACCGGAAGACT
>JAFWEA010000180.1 GCA_017543005.1 Solobacterium sp.
AGTGCAGCTCATCCGCCAGCTTGCGGCCTTCGCTGATCAGTTCCAGCACGGCCGGCATCAGTTCTCCCTGACGCTGTTCGGCAAAGACCCAGACATCATGGAATTCATCTAAATTCATACTGTTGAATGTCATTTCGTCTTTCCTCCTAGATCAGGTGCTTCTCCGCGAGACTCTTTGCCAGTTCGGCGGCTGTTTCGGCAGCATTGCCCTGCAGCATCCTTCCGGCACTCTTCTGCGGCGGTGTGAATGATTTGTAGATGTTCGTCGGACTGCCCTGCAGACCGATCGTTGTCTTATCGATCAGCGGATGATCCTTCAGGTCTTCATAGCTCAGGATCCGGATTTCCTTGTCAAAGCAGTCCTCGATCCCCTGCACGCTCATGTAGCGGGGTTCATTGAGTTCCTTGACGCAGGTGATCAGGCATGGCGTCTTGACCTTGATCATCATATAGCCGTCTTCCAGCATGCGCTTGATCAGCAGGCCGTCATCTTCTTTTGTAATTTCAGCGGCGTAGCTGACCTGCGGCAGGTGCAGTTTTTCGGCAATCTGCGGACCGACCTGGGCGGTATCGCCGTCAATGGCTTGCCGGCCGGCGAGAATGATGTCGTCCTCTTCCAGACCGATGGTATCGATGGCAGCCGCAATGATCTGGCTGGTCGCATACGTATCCGAACCGCCGAATTCCCGGCCGGATACGAGCACGGTTTCATCCACGCCCATGGCATACAGTTCCCGCAGCATGCTTTCGGCCTGCATCGGGCCCATGGTCACGGTGATGACCTTGGCCCCGTACTTGTCCTTGAGCTGCAGCGCCGCTTCGACTGCGTTGAGGTCATCCGGATTGGTGACTGTCTGCATGCTCGCTCTGTCCAGTGTGCCGTCCGGTTTGACGGACACTTTGCCGGTGGTATCCGGCACCTGTTTTACCGTAACGATAATCTTCATGTCCGTCCTCCTATTTCTTCAGCAGCTGTCCGGCAATGACAACTTCCTGGATCTGGCTGGTGCCTTCATAGATGCTGCAGATACGCGCATCCCGGTACAGCCGTTCGACTTTGTAATCCTTGGAGTAACCGTAGCCGCCATGGATCTGCACGGCCTTATAGGCACAGCGGTTGGCCGTTTCGGCCGCATAGAACTTGGCCATGGAACAGGCCATGGTCGCATCCTTGCCGGCATCCTTCAGCTCCGCCGCATGGTAGACAAGCTGTCTGGCCGCTTCGATCTCGGTGGCCATTTCCGCCAGCATGAAGCTGACCCCCTGGAAATTGCCGATCGGCTGGCCGAACTGCTTTCTTTCCTTGGCATAGGCAACACTTTCGTCCAGGCACGACTGGGCAATGCCCACCGCCTGGGCCGCCATGCCGAGCCGCCCGCCGTCCAGCGTGCGCATGGCAATGGAGAAGCCCTTGTGCAGCGGACCGACCAGGCAGTCCTTGGAGACTCTGACATCTTCCATGACCACATCGCAGGTCGGATAGCCGTTGATGCCCATCTTCTTCTCGGGTGCGCCCAGCGATACGCCCGGCAGTTTCAGGTCAACGATAAACATCGAGATGCCCCGCGATCCCTTAGCGGACAGGTCGGTCTTGGCAAAGACCAGACACCAGTCTGCCATCGGCGCCCCCGAGACGAAGGTTTTGCGGCCGTTAAGGATGAAGTCATCACCGTCCGCAATCGCCGTGGTGGTCGTCCCGCCGGCGTCGGAACCGGCCCCCGGCTCCGTTAAGGCGAAGACCATGATCTTTTCGCCCCGGGCAATCGGCGGCAGGTACTTTTCCTTCTGGGCCTGGCTGCCGGCCATCATCAGCGGACCGCCGCCCAGGGAATTGGATGTATTGGCATAGATCGAAAGGGCCGCATCAACTCTGGCAAACTCCTCGATCAGCAGGGCATAGGAAAGATAATCTCCCCCGGCCCCGCCGAGCTCCCGCGGAATGCGCACGCCCATGAAGCCGTAACGGGCCATCTTTTTATGCATATCCCAGTCGAATTCACCGGTCTCATCCAGTCTGTCCTGCAGTTCCTTGGTGAATTCCGTCTCGGCAAACTGCCGGAACAGTTTCCGTTCCAGTTCGTGTTTCTTATCCAGAATCATGCCTGTTTCTCCTTTGTCAGTATTTCTTTCAGACCGCCCCATTCTTCCCTGAAGAGACCTGCATCCATGACCTTCAGGTCAGCCGCAATGGCCGGCGTGAAGTCCATATGGGCCAGGATATCCTTTTCCAGATCAATGCCCGGGGCGATCTCGGTCAGTGTCATGACGCCGTCTTTCAGTTCGAAGACGCAGCGTTCGGTCACATAGAGCACCTTCTGGCCCGGCTTGACATATTTGCCGGCAAAGGTAACCTGCTGGACGTGCTTCAGGAACTTCTTGACGGTTCCTTCCTGGACGATTTCCAGCTTGCCGTCATGGACTGCCAGCTTGGCCTTGCCCATGAAGGTGCCGCAGAAGACAACCTTGTGGGTGGCGTTGGTGATGTCGATGAAACCGCCCGGCCCGATCAGGCGCTTACCGAACTTGGAGACATTGATATTGCCTTCCTCATCACACTCGCCAAGCCCCAGGCAGGTCATGTCGAGACCGCCGCCGTCGATGATATCGAAGGAAGCGTTGTGTTCGATAGTCGCTTCGGGGTTGTAGCTGGAGCCGAAGTTGGGCAGCGGACACGGCACACCGCCGATCATGCCGCTCTCGGAGCACATTGTGACAAGATCAATGCACCCTTCCTCAGCCAGGATATTGCCGACGTTGGCCGACATGCCGACGCCGAGGTTCAGCACGCTGTTCGGTTCGACTTCCATGGCGCAGCGTCTGGCCACGACCTTGCGCTCATCCAGCGGATAGCGTTCGATCGCCGAAACCGGCTTGCGGATCTGGCCGGAGAACGACGGTTCCCAGTACACGCCTTCCGCCTGCCAGGCTGCCATCGGATCGGTGGACTGGACGACATAGTCAACCAGGATCCCCGGGATTTTGACATCCTTCGGGTTCAGGCTGTCGGCCTTGGCCAGATATTCCACCTGCACGATGACAATGCCGCCGCTGTTATGGGCCGCACTGGCAATCGCCAGGCCTTCGTTGATAATGCCTTCATGCATGAAGGAGATATTGCCCTTTTCATCCGCCACGGTGCCGCGCAGCAGGGCCACATTCAGCGGGAAACTCTTGTAGAACAGATATTCTTCACCGGCAAAGTTCACCAGTTCAGCCACATCTTCTGTTGTCTGTTCATTCATCCGGCCGCCTTCCAGCCGCGGATCAACGAATGTACCAAGACCCACCTTGGTCAGAAGTCCCGGTCTGCCGGCAGCGATTTCCCGCCAGAGGTTGACCGCCACACCCTGCGGCAGGCAGTTGCCGGTGATTTCGCCCTTGGCAGCCAGATCATTCAGGGCATGGGCCGACTGCACGTGGGCGCCATACCACTTCGTGACCAGGCCCGGTCCGGCTTCGCCCAGTCTGGAAAGACCGCGCACACCGGCCGGCTGCGGTTCATCTTCACCGCGCCTTGTCTTTTCCCAGCCGACAAACTGGTTGCCGTACCCATGGTCACCCATGGCCGAACCCTGGTGCAGTTCCAGGTTCTTCGGATGACCGGTTTCCTTATAGAGATCCCTGATGGCACAGGCAACTTCTTCCGGGAAACCCGAAAGACCCATGCCGCCGACGCCGATGACAGCCCCGTCGGGGATCAGTTCCGCGGCCTGTCTTGCAGTTATGAACTTTGCCATATTACTCACTCAGGTCCTCGGCAATCTGCTTGCCGATGCCGGCCATGTACTTCGTGTGGTATTCCTTGCCCCAGCTGTACTGCGGCAGATCCCATTCCATCTTTTCCAGGCTGTCAATGATTTCCGGCAGCACCTGGTACGGCAGGCTCAGCATGAGCAGGCCTTCCGGGAAGATCTTTCTGGCCTTCATGCCATGATGCAGGCCGGTCACCATCATGTTCAGCTCACCGGTCAGATACGGCCAGGTGTACAGGCAGGCACAGCCGGCCACCGTCGTGCCGACCGCATGCCAGCCCCGCCCGGTCCGGTAGCCGTTGGCCCGCAGAACGATCTCCGCCTGGGACGGATGGCACATCAGGATGACCAGGTCCGGATCAAAGGTCATATGATCCGTGGTATCGAAGATGATATACGGGCAGGTGCCCTTGGCCAGGGTCTTCATGTTGTAGTAGATGTTTGCGTTGGCCCGCGGGTCTTCATAGACATTGATGCGCGGGCCGATCAGGCCGCCGACCATGCCCGGATCATCCGGGGATTCCCCCAGCACATACGGTCCGACCGCACAGCCATGGCAGTCCTTTGTCGCATAGAAGCCGCCTTCCGTCTGGGCGACATGCAGCATCTCGCAGACTGCCACCTTCTTGTCCAGCAGCGGCAGATCCTTCGGCTTGAACATGCTGAACTTCACGCCGACCGGCTTGAAATCCAGACCGAGACGATCAAAAATTTCATATTTGCTCATGATAAAAGTATCTCC
>JAFWEA010000012.1 GCA_017543005.1 Solobacterium sp.
GGCATCGGCAGCCTGGGTGCCGTAGCTGATGCCGCGTTCCCGCGGTGTTCCCTTGATGAAAACTTCAGTTACATTCGGCGCAATCATGATCTGTCCTCTCCTTTAATAAATATGACTGTTGTTAAATCCATTATAAGGGATCAGGGACGGGCTTGGAAATGATATGCGGCCGGTCCGTGCAGTATAATAAAGATAATGAAAGAAGGATATACCGTATGACTGAAGAAGAGAAAATCTACGCCGGTAAACTGTTTGATCTGACCGATCCCGAACTGCTGAAAATCAAGCACGAGACCCACGCTGCCTGCCAGCGTTACAACCAGCTGGATGAATATGATCCGGAACGGAAGGAAATCATTCAGAAGATCATGGGCAAAGTAGGAAAAAACTTCCGCTTCCAGGGTCCGATGCAGATTAACTACGGCAAGCATATGTATGTCGGGGACAATTTCCTCGCCAACTTCAACTTCACTGCCATGGATGACGGCCCGATCTATATCGGTGACAATGTCTCCATCGGTCCGAATGTATCGCTGATGGCTACCAATCATCCGCTGATCGCCTCGGAACGGGTGACCTATCTGAAGGACGGCCGCCGGGTCGTGACGGAATTTGCCCCGGCCATCCACATCGAGGATGATGTGTGGATTGCCTGCAACGTTACGGTCATTGCTGGTGTCACCATCGGCAAGGGGGCTGTCATCGGGGCCGGCAGTGTGGTGACCCGGGATATCCCGGCCGGCTGGGTGGCTGTCGGGGCTCCGGCAAGACCGCTCTATGAGATTACGGACAAGAACAGTGTCCGGCATCTGATTGCGGATGAAGACAGGGAAAAATACGCACACTTCTTCAAGGAGGAAGAAAAATGACACAATTTCATGACGCCGTACGGGACCGGCTGATCCGCTATGCAAAAGTCGATACCCAGTCAGCTGCCGGTTCGGACAGCGTGCCGACAACGATGAAGCAGTTTGATCTGGCCCGCCTGCTGCGGGATGAACTGACAGAAATCGGGGCTTCCGATGTTTTCCTGGATGAAAAGTACTGCGTCGTCTACGGGAAACTGCCGGCCAATAACGGCGGCAAAGGGAAAGCACTGGGCCTGGTGGCGCACATGGACACCGCCCCGGATGCGTCCGGCACGGATGTGAAGCCATGGGTGCTGGAAAACTATCAGGGTCAGGATATCGTTTTGAATAAAGAAAAGAATATCGTAATGCCGGTCAGTGAATTCCCGAACCTGAAGAACTATATCGGCCAGGATCTGGTCCTGACCGACGGGACCACCCTGCTGGGCGGGGATGACAAGGCTTCCATTGCGGCCATCATGACCATGGCGGAATACCTGCTGAAGCATCCCGAAATCCCGCATGGCGAGATCAGTCTGGCCTTTACGCCGGATGAGGAAGTGGGCGGTCTGGCGAAGGATCTGGACCTGGAACGGTTCGGCGCCCCGACTGCCTATACACTGGACGGGGACTATCTCGGCTACTATGAAGATGAAACCTTCAATGCCAGCTCCGCCTTTGTCACAATCAGAGGGCGCAGCGTGCATACCGGCACAGCCAAGGGCATCATGATCAACGCGGTGGATATCGGCGGGGAATTCATGAGTCTTCTGCCGGCCCTGGAGAAGCCGCAGTATACCGACGGCCGGGAAGGATTCTTCCATGTCATGAAGTTTGCCGGTGAATGCGAACATGCGGAACTGGGCCTGATCGTCCGCGATCACAGCGCCGTGGAATTTGCCAACCGGGAAGCCTATCTGCAGAAGGTGACTGACCAGCTCAATCAGAAATACGGGGAAGGCACGGTAACGCTGAAGATTGTGCCGACCTACCGGTCCATGAAGGAAGTAGTGGACCAGGTACCGTACCTGGTGGAATACCTGGTGCAGGCGATCCGGGACTGCGGTGTGGAGCCGAAACAGCTGGCTTTCCGCGGCGGTACGGACGGATCCGCCCTGTCCCACCGGGGCCTGCCGTGTCCGAATCTGAGCGCGGGCTATGAAAACGCCCACAGCCGGTTTGAATATGTGCCGGTGCAGAGCATGGAGAAAAATGTCGAAATCCTGCTCCGGCTGGCGGAGATCTATTCGGCAGCCGAATAATATATGAAAGCCGCTCCGGCGGCTTTTACTGTATCTATATTGCTTGCAATCATGTGGTTCCTGTAGTAATTTGATAATCGTTATCAAATTATGAACAGCAAACATACTTACAGAACAACCCAGAAAGAACAGATCCGGCAGTATCTGCACGATCATCCGGGCCGGCACATGACCGCCCGGCAGCTTTGTGATGCGCTGCAGGCGACCGGCGGAAGAATATCACTGCCGACGGTGTACCGGCATCTTGAGAAGATGGTCAGCGAGGGCACAGTAGCCCGCTTTACGGCAGATGAGTCCGGGTCTTCCTGCTATGCCTTTGTGGACGGGGAAGCGGAACATGCGCCGGACTGCCACTGCATGTGCACTGACTGCGGCCGGCTGATCCACATGCCGGCAGCGGAAATCACGGCCCTGCAGAAGCAGTTTGCCGGTCATGCCTTTGCGCTGGATCCGTATCGTACGGTTTTCTATGGTCTCTGCAGCGACTGCCAGATGAAACGGGGGAACCACAGATGAAACGCCGGCTGACAGCTTTCCTGCTGTGCCTGCTGATGGCCCTGACATTTACTGCCGAAACGGTTCATACCGGCCATCATCACGACCACATGGCTGAAGAGTGCCCGGTCTGCGAGATGATGCGGACCAGACCGGAGACGGAAATCACGCCGGCTGCCGAACCGGCAGTCGCAGAGATGGCGCTGCCCGCGGCGGAACGGGTGATTGTATCCGCGCCGGTGCATGAAGCCTTTGACAGCCTGCAGAAGATGAACGTGAGGTTCAACTCCTGATCCTGCATTTTGTGAAAAC
>JAFWEA010000181.1 GCA_017543005.1 Solobacterium sp.
TCCAAGGACGCTGTGCGCGCGGTACCACCTCAGTTCATATCCAGCGGATATGCCCTCTTTCCTTAACGCGGAATACGTACGCCCCTACTCTTCCTTCAGGGCATCTTCTCGAAAGTGTCTGCCCCAGAGTTTCCGCCAATGCTTGCACCGTCCATTGTCGCTGTTCCGGAAGTGGTTCCGGGGGTTCCTTTGTCTTCAAATTGTCACGTATCATTATAGCCTTACGGCGATAAATAAACAAGTTCGTTTTAATGTATCCGCCGCTCCACCGAGACGACCGACTCGACTTTCTTGATATTGGCCATCAGGGTCTGCAGCTGGTCCAGGTTATGGACCTGGATCTTCATCTTGATGGAAGCCATCAGCGTTTCCCGGTTGGTATTGGCCGAGATCTGCACGATCGGGGTCTTGCTCTGGCTGGCGACGGTCACGATGTCCGTGAACAGGAAGCTGCGGTCATGGGCCAGCACCACCAGGCCGGCATCGTACAGCCGTTCGCCGTCTTCTTCGTCCCACTGCACATCAATCAGCCGGGCGCTGTTGTTTTTCACATTGGCGCAGTCGCAACGGTGCACCTTGACGCCCTCACCCTTGGTGATGAAGCCCTTGACTTCATCGCCATAAACCGGCAGACAGCACTGGGCCAGCGACATCTTCATCGATTCGATGCCCGGAATGATCAGTCCGGTCTTGGACTGCACATGGCGTTTTGAGGGCTCCTTGCGGTTCAGCTTGGACAGTTCGATTTCGTTGATGCTGCGCTTCTGGTTGGTCAGCTTTTCGCACAGTGACGTGGGGCTGATCGATTTCACCACGAGGCCGTACATGAGATCGACATAGTTGAAGACACCGAATTCCTTGACGATGTTTTCAATCTTTTTCTTGTCCATGTACTCGGCCGGATCAAAGCCGCGGCGGCGCAGTTCATCGGCCAGGATCTTTTCACCCTGCTCGACGTGTTCGCTCTTCTTCTCGTTTTCCTTGCGGGTCAGATAGGCCCGGATCTTGTTTCTGGCCTGGTTGGATTTGACAATCTTGAGCCAGTCTTCGGACGGGCCGGTGCCCTTCTGGGTCTTGATCTGCACGACGTCGCCGGTATGCAGTTCCGTATTCAGCGGGACCATGGCATTGTTGACAATGGCTCCGACCGTGGTATGGCCGATTTCCGTATGGATGCGGTAGGCAAAGTCAATCGGTGTGGAGCCGCTGGGCAGGTCGATAACCCGGCCCTTCGGGGTCATGACATAGACGTTGGCCTCGAAGACGTCGTGGCGCAGCGTGGTCATCAGCTCGCTGGCATCATCGCCGGCATTCTCCCCGGTAAACTGGGCAAAGTCGCGGAACCAGGACAGTTTTTCCTCGATTTCCTTCTGGCGGGCATGGGTATCGTAGTTGCTGCCCTCCTTGTAGCGCCAGTGGGCCGCGACACCGCGTTCGGCGATTTCATCCATCTCTTCGGTGCGGATCTGGATTTCAAAGATCTTTTCGTCCTCACCGATGATGGTGGTATGCAGCGACTGGTACATGTTGGTCTTCGGGACGGCGATATAATCCTTCAGCCGGCCCGGGATCGGCGTATATTCGGACTGGATGTAGCCCAGCACCTCATAGCAGTTCTGCTTGGTCTTGGTGATGATGCGGATGGCCAGCAGGTCCAGGATCTCATCAAAGCGCTTATGCTTGACTTCCATTTTGTGATAGATGGAATAGAGATGCTTCGAACGGCCGAAAATACGGAACTCCAGATGGTTTTCCGTCAGCAGCCGTGAGATATCCTTGATCATGGCCTGAACGGATTCATCCCGTTCCGCCTTCTTCATTTCAACCAGTTTGGCAATGCGGTAATAGTCTTCCCGGTCCAGATAGAAAAAACTCAGGTCTTCCAGTTCATTCTTGATCGCGCTGATACCGAGGCGGTGGGCAATCGGGGCATAGACATCCATGGTCTCGGCCGCGATCCGTTTCTGGGAAGCCTCGCTCTGGTACTGCAGCGTGCGCATGTTGTGCAGCCGGTCGGCCAGCTTGACCAGAATCACCCGGACATCCTTGGCCATGGCGATGAACAGCTTGCGGTGATTGGCCGCCTGGTATTCCGGATCGTCCTTGCCCTTGTAAGGCAGCGCACCGATCTTGGTTACCGATTCGACAATCTCGGCAATTTCCGGCGTGAACAGGTTGCCCAGCTCCTCTTTGGTGACATTGGTATCTTCGATCGTATCGTGCAGGAAGCCGGCCGCAATGGTTTCCGGACCGACATGCAGCGTCGCCAGAATGTAGGCCACATTATAAAGATGCACAACATACGGTTCCCCGCTCTTGCGCAGCTGGCCGTCATGCTGTTTCTCGGCAAACTCTGCCGCCCGGTGGATCAGATCCAGGCTTTCCGGTTTATTGATATACGTTTCCACTTCGCTGTATACATCTTCCAGCGTGATTTTCTTCTTCTCCGCCACCATGCTTCCCGCTCCTTTCTATATCCTGTTAAAAAATCGAAGATCTCTCTCCGATTTTATTTCTTACTTGTCTGTCATCGTAAGTATGGAGTAGACATCGTATCCCTGCAGTGTTTCTCTTCCCGGCAAGCCTTCCAGTTCAATGATGAAGGCAAAGCCGGCAACGATTCCTCCGAGCTCCTCGATCATCTTTGCGGTTGCTTTGGCAGTGCCGCCGGTAGCGAGCAGGTCATCCACGACCAGGGCTCTCTGACCCGGCTTGATGGCATCCTTGTGCATGAAGATTTCATTGGAGCCGTATTCCAGATCATACTTGCAGGAGATTGTTTCCCGCGGCAGCTTGCCCGGCTTGCGGACCGGCACAAAACCGACGCCCATTTCAACAGCTGTCGGGCAGCCGAAAATGAAGCCGCGGCTTTCCGGGCCGACAATCACGTCAGCGCCGACCTTGCGGCCGTATTCCGCCAGCATCTTTGTGGCTGTCCGGAAGGCTTCGGGAGCCTGCAGAATCGGGGTAATATCACGGAACAGAATTCCCTTGGTCGGGAAATCGCGAATCGATGCAACATAATCACTCAGGTTTACCATAGTAATATCCTCCGTCAATATGGGATTATTATACAACTAAAGTTTTAAAAAACTATCATTCTTCCAGCGATTCGATCTCCATCTGGCACGTACACCGGTTTTTCCAGGTATTTACGGACAGCCTGCCGATCATTGTGCTGATGGTTTCCGGTTCACGGATGCCCCGGTACGGGAACAGCACCGCTTCCAGTTCATGCCCGTCGCTGCTGATGATGTACTTGGTCACCTTCGGGCCGGCAAAGCGTCTGGTGATCACCGGATACCGCAGACCGTAGCGGAAGCCGGAGAGTTCCTTCGGCAGCGGTTCCAGCTGCTGCAGGGCTTCGATTTCAGCCAGGCTGATATCACTCATGCGCACCGGCAGGACCGGCACCACCGTATCCTTCATTTCAATCCGTATCCCCTTCGCCTTTTCCCTGACATGTGTCCGGAACAGTTCCAGATCTTCCTGCCGGAAGCTGAGCCCGACGGCCTGTTCGTGGCCGCCGAAGGCTGTCAGTTCATTAAAGCCTTCCGCAAAGAAGCCGAACATGTCAAAGCCCGGAACACTGCGGCCGCTGCCCTTGATCAGGTCCTGGCTGCGGGA
>JAFWEA010000182.1 GCA_017543005.1 Solobacterium sp.
CTGAACTTCCCGAGGTCATCGGTATGAGTGACCGGGTCGTGGTCATGCGCAGCGGTGAAATCTCTGCCATTCTCGACCGCAGTGAAGCAGATCAGGTAACCATCATGAAGAACGCAGTCAACATTTAACGGAGGAAAACAAAATGAGTGAAAAAGAAATCACCGCGAAAAAATCAATCCTCGATAGTGATAACCCGATCATTCAGTACGTAAGACGGAACGGCGGTATCATCATCGGTTTCATCATTCTCTGTGTCATTATCCAGTTCAATACACCGCAGTTCCTGACCTGGGCCAACATCGTAAGTGTCCTGCGTCAGATTTCCACCAACCTGTATCTGGCTTCGGCGATCACGATGATCCTGATTGCCGGCGGCATTGATCTGTCGGCCGGTGCGATCGTCTCGCTGTCCAGCGTTATTGTTGCGACCTGCATGGTCAACTATGGCTTCTCGATCCCGGTAGCAATCATTGCCGCCATCATCATGGGCGCGATTGTCGGCTTCGTGAACGGTACGATTATCTATCGGACAGGTCTGCCGCCGTTCATTGTCACATATGCGATGCAGTGCATCTGCCAGGGTGCAGCTTATGTCTGGACCGGTGCTCAGCCGATCCGTCTGACGGACAAGAACTTCATCTTCCTGGGAACCGGCTTTGTCGCGGATGTCATTCCGATGCCGCTGGTCTACCTGTTCTTCATCCTGGTCTTTGTCTGGTACATTCTGAACCGGACAAAACTGGGCCGCCACATCTATGCGACCGGCGGCAATGAAAAGGCTGCGGAATTCTCCGGTGTTAATATCAAGCACGTGCGCTGGTTTGTCTATACCTTCTCCGGTATTATGGCAGCTCTGGCCGGTATCGTCCTGTCGGCCCGTATGTACTCCGGTCAGCCGTCTGTCGGTGCTAACGCATCCATGGATGCGATTGCTTCAGTCGTCCTGGGCGGTACTTCCATGGGCGGCGGCCGCGGCTTCATCGGCGGCACCATCATTGGTGCGCTGCTGATCGGTGTTATGAACAACGGTCTGAACCTGGCCGGTATCGACAGCTACTGGCAGATGGTTGCCAAGGGTATCATCATCCTGATTGCCGTATATGTTGACTTCGTGAAACAGGGTAAGAAGTTAAGGAAATAATCAAGTTACAATACGGCGGTCATTGCATGCAATGACCGCTGTATTTGAAGAAAGAGGAAAGAATAATGGCATATATCAAGACACACTTCTTTTCAACAGCGCTCTGTTTCGGTACAGACATCAATGTCTTTATCCCGACGCCGGACGCTGATGAGCTTCTGACCGGCAAAAAGAATGACTACTTCGTGCCGGGCGTGAAGTATCAGGTGCTCTATCTGCTGCATGGCGCCTACGGTGACTATACTGACTGGCTGCATCTGACCTCCATCGAGCGTTATGCCCAGGATCATAAAATTGCGGTCGTCATGCCGAGTGCGGCAAACAGTTTCTATCAGGATATGAATTACGGCAGTGACTATCTGACCTATATCTGCGATGAACTGCCGAAGTTCTGTGAAGCCAATTTCCCGATTTCCACAAAGCGGGAAGATACCTTCGTTGCCGGCCTGTCCATGGGCGGCTACGGCGCGCTTAAGGTAGCGCTGGAGCGGCCGGACAAGTTCAGCTGTGCCGTCAGCCTGTCGGGTGCGATTGATCTCGAAAATGTCATCGGCGGTCTGGCCGGCATGCCCGGTTCACCGTTTGTGCCGCAGGACATCTTCGGCGATAAGGAGATTGCCGGCTCTGATGCCGACATCTTTGCCCTGATCCGGAAACTGCAGGCGGAAGGCAGGGAACTGCCGAAAGTCTACATGGCCATCGGCACGGAAGATTTCCTTTATGAAGCCAACCAGTCGGCCAAGCAGAAGTTCGCGGCCCTGGGTGTGGATGTCACTTACGAAGAAGGTCCGGGCATTCATAACTGGATCTTCTGGGATGCTTATATCCAGCGGGCCCTGAACTGGCTGCCGCTGAAGAATGCACCGCTTTGAGGAGGATGAATCATGGCACATTTAGATGTTAGCTTTTTCTCTTCCGCACTGAAGAAGAATGCGGAAATC
>JAFWEA010000183.1 GCA_017543005.1 Solobacterium sp.
CTTTCTTCCCGGTGCCCGGTCTTCATTTCGCCATAGTCAACCGAGCTGGACAGGAAGACGGTGGTCAAGACGGTCATCATGCCGTTGGCCAGGAACACGCACAGGCCGCACAGGCACAGCAGGATGACATTCGACGCAAAGCCGGTCATGCAGACAAGCAGGATCAGCGCATAGCCGACAATCGCCAGCCGCAGGCACATCTTGAAGATATCGGTATTGCCGAACTTCTTCCGCAGCAGCGGGTACAGCACCATCATGCCGAGGATCTGCGAAGCGCCGCCGACCATGTTAAACAGGGTGTAACTGTCCTGCCAGGACGCTCCGCCCAGGTCATATTTGAAGAAGTAGATGATCAGGTTGCTGGTCAGATACAGGGCACAGTTGATCAGGATGATCGTCATGACGGTCACCATGGCCTGGTCATTGGCAAACAGCGCCCGGAACATTTCGGAAATGGTATTCGTCTGCATCTTTTCGGCCCGCTGTTCCTTGACGGACAGGCAGGTGATCACTTCGGTGATGATGAACAGGATGGCCACGATCAGCGCCAGCTTGCCGAAACCGGTCCTCTCACTGCCGGCCCCCAGCATGGAGACTGCCTTGACCGTGAAGACGGTGATCAGCGCGTTGCCCACACCGGCGCAGGTACGGCCGACAACGGAGAGGTTTTCCCGGTCCTGCGGCGTATCGGTAACCGCCGGGATCATGGACCAGTACGGGATATCCATCATTGTATAGGTCATGCCCCAGAGAATATAGATCACCGCAAAGTAGACCATCAGGCCGGTGTCGGCCAGGTTCGGTGCCTTGAACAGGGCGTACAGGACGAAGGCATTCAGCACGGTGCCGCTGAACAGCCAGGGTCTGAACCGGCCCCACTTTGTCTGGGTCTTGGCCACCAGGATGCCCATGAACGGGTCATTGATTGCGTCAAACACCCGGGCAATCATCAGGATAAACCCGACGAAGGATGCCGAGAGTCCCATGATGTCCTGATAGTAATACATGACATAGGATGCACTGAGTGCATAGACCATGTCCTTGCCGATGGCCCCGATGCCAAAGGCTGCTTTCTGTCTGCCGGTAAGTTTCATTCTGTATCCCTCTTTTCCACGGTCCATGTCTTATGAACCGGTTTCAGGCCGTCTGCCTGTACGGTCAGCAGGATCTTGCCCTCTGTACCATTTGTTCTGATGTAGGTGCCGCACATGCCGCCTTCCGCTGTGACCACATCCGGGCCAATCAGCTCGCCTGCCCCGCCGACCAGCAGGTGGATCGGCAGCTGGGCGTATGGAGCCAGGTTGCCGTTGCCGTCGACAACCCTGATTCTGATGGCCGAAGCATCCCAGGTCTCGCCTTCATGGAGTACGGTGGAGCTCGCCGTTACTTCCAGATGCAGATCGGCATCCGGGGCCTTGGTGACACTGGCGACGACCTTGCCGCGCTTGACGGCATCGAAGCGCCATCTGGTGGCTTCCCCGCCCCAGTTGCCGACATACTTGCCGTACAGGTTATAGCCGTCCTCAAACTTCAGGTGATATCTGGCCATGGCATAACCGAGCATGCCCTTGTACTTGAGCGGCAAATTCGGCAGGCCGTACTTGGCTGCGGCCAGCAGGCATTCGCGGATCAGCTTGGCCTCGTCTTCCGGGAACCCTTCGTTTTCCTGCAGGAGCCGGCCGATCGTATCGTTGATCACAACCGGGCCATGACGCAGGCCTTCCCAGCCATGGGAGGTAAAGCTGCGCACCAGCTGGTCATTCTTGTACAGCAGCACGGCATCGGCGTTGGTAAAGACATGGAAGTCTCCGATCTGGCCGGCCGGATAGTCGCCGATATCCATCGATGTGCCGACTTCCAGCACCGGGTGATCATCGCCCTGGCTGGCATAGACAGCCGCCGCCAGCTTCGGGTTGCGGAACATATCCATGACGCCGTGATAGCAGATCCGGTCACCCGACCCGAAGTCCTGATGGGTCGGATAGTCAAACATGCACCACTGGAAGACACCGGCGTGGGTGCCGTCCTGCTTGGCCGCATTGAGCACGCGGGCATGCCGCAGGGCGTGTTCCTCGCGTTTCTGCCACGGATCGAAGGCCTTGGTCGGGAACATATGCCCGTTGGCCTCGGAGATCAGCAGCGGCTTGGTCTCATCCGGGGAAACATCCTTCTTGGGCTTGGCCCCCGGATTGGTGCCGTTGTGGGAGAAATCGTTGTAGCTGTATACATCTTCGAGCAGGCTGCTCTTTTCCAGATAGCGCACGCCGGAGGTCGGCCGGTACGGGTCCAGCATGTGGGCCAGCCGGTTGGTGCGGGTATAGAATTCATCGTTGTCCTGGCTTTCGTTGATGCGCACGCCCCAGAGGAAGATCGAGGGGTGCTGCCGGTACTGCATGATCATCTCACGGGTATTCTGGACCGCCTGATCCTGCCAGGCTTCATCACCGATGTGCTGCCAGCCCGGGATCTCGGTGAACACAAGAATTCCCATCCGGTCACAGGCATCCAGGAAGTAATGGGACTGCGGATAATGCGATGTCCGTACGGCATTGACCTGCAGTTCTTCCTTCAGAATGCGGGCATCCTCCTCCTGCAGGGCCTGCGGGGCCGCATAGCCCATGTACGGGTACCACTGATGCCGGTTGAGACCGCGCAGGAAGACCGGCTTGCCGTTGAGCAGGAACTCATTGGTATTGAAGGCAACGGTCCGGAAGCCGAAGGTCTTTTCCACCCGGTCAACGGCTTTCCCGCCGATGATCAGTTCAACCACGCAGGTATAAAGCACCGGGTCATGCAGCTGCCAGGGTCTGGCCGCGCCGCAGTGCAGGTCGATTTCCTTCTTTGTCCCGGCCATGGTCACATCCCGCAGCGTAAAACCGGCCTTGTCCTGAATGCGGATCCGGTATTCACTGTCGGTCATCGGGCCGTTCTGATCAACCCGGATATGAGCGTCCGTTACGGTCGGCGTCGCCACGTAGACATCACTGATGAACGTCTTGTTTCTGACATCGAGCCAGACATCGCGGTAGATGCCGCCATAGGTCAGGTAATCAATCACAAAGCCAAACGGCGGGATCCGGCCGTCCTCATGCGAGTCGACCTTGATGACGATTGTGTTGAGCGCCCCGAACTTCACTGCCAGGGTGATCTCCACCCGGAAGGCTGTATAACCGCAGGCATGGGCCCCTATCTTCTTGCCGTTGACATAGACCTCGGCCTGATGAGCCGCGCCGTCCAGCTGCAGAAACAGCCGCTTGCCGCGGTACTCTTCCGGAATCTCGATCTGTTTGCGGTAACCGGCGGTTCTTTCATAATCGCGCGGGGCGCTGTAATGCAGCGGTGCTTCGCTGAAGGTGTGCGGGATCCGGACGATCTCTTCATACGGTCCGCCCTGCAGGAATTCCTCACTCCAGACAGAAGTGTATTCCCAGTCATTATTCAGTCGTTTCATCTGTGCATATTCCTTTCATGATGATATCAATCATTTCATTGAGTGCCTGTTCGTAGGAAATATCAGATTGGTTCAGCAGATCACTGTCGATAAAGCTTTCGATGCTGGCGGTGATCATCAGCCGCAGTACGGGGGCCGCTACGGGCCGGATCAGCCCCTGCCGCTGCCCTTCTGCCAGCAGTTCCAGCACCGGCTCCCAGTTGTCCTCCAGGTGCCTGTGCAGGGCCTGGTGCACCGCCGGATACTGTTCTTTCAGGCCGTCAAGCTGGCGGAAATCAATGCTCTCATATTCCGCCGGCAGGGCAATCATGGCCAGCCGCAGCCGGTCCCGCAGATCCATGTCGGTGCGGATGATCTCCTTCTTCCTGGCCTGGATCTTCTCGTAGCCGTAATCCAGCATGCCCAGCAGAAGTTCCTCCTTCGACGCAAAGACGGTATAGATTGTCTTCTTGGAAATCCGCGCCTGTTCGGCCACGTCCTGCATGGTGAACTTCAGGCCGGTCTGCCGGAACTGATCAATCGCCGTGATCAGTATTTTTTCTCTTAAATCCATATGGAAACCGGTTTTTCCTTTCCAGTTTCCATGGTATCAGAAAGAAACCGCTTTCACAAGCGGCTTATTAATACAATAAGTGAATTCCCTCTGTTTCCAGAAAGGTACGCAGTTCCTTTGTCATGACCGTACCGACATCAGGCCCGCATACCCGCACCGTACGCCCGTCGCGGTAGATGAGCAGCACCTGCCAGGCCTCCCCTGCTTCATCCTGCA
>JAFWEA010000184.1 GCA_017543005.1 Solobacterium sp.
GACCGAATCCGCCATTCTCGGCAAGACCACCGGCATTCATGTGGATTTTGCCTGTGATGTGCCGATCTGCCGCGGCCTGGGCTCCAGCGCGGCCATGTATGCCGGCGGGATCATCGCGGCCAACCTGGTCAACGGCATCAAGCCCGATGTCGAACAGTGCATCAACCTGGCCAGTGAACTCGAACATCACCCGGACAACGCGGCCCCGTGCATCCTGGGCGGGGCGACTGCCTGCCTGAAGCGCGATGACAATACGGTCCTGGTCCACCGGCTCGATATTTCCGACCGCTTCCGCTATACCATCCTGGTACCGGACAGCGAAGTGCCGACCGAACAGGCCCGGGCGATCCTGCCGAAGTCCTATCCGCTCAGTGTCGCCGCCGGCAACGGGGCCCATGCCATCATGATGGTCGAAGCCCTGCGTACCGGCAGTCTCGAACTGCTGCGGGAAGCGGCGGTTGACCTGCTGCATGAACCATATCGGAGCCGGCTGATCCCCAACTACAGCACCGTCCGGCAGATCGTTCTGGATCATACGGACGGAGCCTTCCTGATCAGCGGCAGCGGCTCCACCTGCATCTTCATCAGCCATGACTCCCTGGCCCCGGAAGCGGTCAGCGAAATCATGGAACTGCCGGACGGCTGGCAGATCGTTGAAACAAACATTGCCCGCGGCGGCATCGAAATCAAGGAGAACGGCGTATGGCGGAAAAGTATCTGATTGTAAACAAGAAGATCCTGCCGGATTATCTCGACAAGGTCATTGAGGCAAGACACCTGCTCATGTCGTGCGAAGTGCTGACCATTACCGAAGCAGTCCAGCGGGTCGGCATTTCCCGGAATACCTATTATAAATACAAGGATTATGTCTTCCAGCCCGAAGAAACCGACAACCAGCGGCGGGCTTCCATCTCCATGGTGCTGGCCCACGAAGCCGGGGCCCTCTCGGCCGTGCTGACTTCCATCAGCCGGGTCAACGCCAGCATCATCACGATTTCCCAGTCCACTCCCGTAGCCCTGAGGGCTTCGGTCATGATGGTACTGGACATCACCAACCTGCACGGAACCATCGATACCCTGATCGATGCCCTGAAAGACCTGAGCCAGGTCCATTCCGTACATCTTGATGCCCTGGAATAGGCCACATATGCTAGAATGAATACTGCTTCAGCCGGAAAGGATGTCTGAATCATGAGTCCAAAAACCAAACGAAATCTGTCCTATGTCATGGTCGCTGCCGATTTCTTCCTGATGTTCATCTTCGCCCTCATCATGTTCGAGGAAATGCAGGACTTCGGCATTTACCTGTTCATGCTGGCCTTCCTTGGCGTGGATGCGTATCTTTCCATTGACTACATCAAGGAACAGAACCGCAAGATCCGCATCAATGATTCCCTGAAGGCGGAAAACGAGTCCATGTACATGGACCGCCGCCGCTGGGATCAGAAAACCAGGACAGCCATGCGCCGCGGCACCTCGAAAGCCCAGCGGCCGATCAACAGCCGCAACCTGGAGGAAGAAGAGGAAGACCTGCAGGAACTGCTGCAGAAACAGCAGGAAGAACTCAATCAGACCTACCGGCAATAGGAATATAAAAAAGGAGAATACAGACATGATTGTCATTGAAATGGAAAACGGCGGCATCATCAAGATCGAGCTGGATGAAAAGAGTGCCCCGATCACAGCCGCAAACTTCAAGGAACTGGCCGCCAGGGGCTTCTACAACGGCCTGACCTTCCACCGCGTCATCTCCGGCTTCATGATCCAGGGCGGCTGCCCGAAGGGCAACGGCACCGGCGGCTCCGGCAAGAACATTGTCGGTGAATTCGCGGCCAACGGTCACCCGAATCCGATCAAGCATGTCCGCGGCGTCATCTCCATGGCCCGGGCCATGAATCCGGATTCCGCTTCCAGCCAGTTCTTCATCATGCATGAAGATGCCCCGCATCTCGACGGCCAGTACGCGGCCTTCGGTCATGTGGTGGAAGGCATGGACGTGGTCGATGCCATTGCGGCTGTCCCGACCGACTTCCGTGACATGCCGATCAACCCGGTTGTCATCAAATCGATTACCGTAGAGGAATAATCATCCGAAAACAGAGTTCTGACTCTGTTTTTTCTTTCTCACCGGGCGAAATGGCATGCTATGATAATTTCAGATAATGACAGGAGTTTTTATGAGCAGTGGAATGTATTATAAACATGTTTCTTCCCGGATCTATACGGTCGCTGTGTACGGCAGCCGCGGTCCGTATCTGTTTGACGGCCATCTGACCATGAAACAGTACTACCGGGATAAGGAAAAAACCGACCTCGATATACAGAAAACTTCTGCATATCTGACCGATAATCTGTTCTATGAAGTAAACAAGGTGCTGCGCATGCAGAACCTGGAAGAATACGGCGAACACCGGGAACTGGTTGTCATGCCGTATATCCTGCTGCGTGACCCCTTCCGGCTGGTCTACAACCGCCTGGCAACCGGCTCCTTCAAGGAGAACAACCTGCTGGATCTGCTGAACGGACAGGACCCGCAGGCCCGCGGCACAGCCATCGTCATGAAACAGAATCCGGACGGCACGCTTTCGGGATTGACCCTGGAAGAAGCCCGCGAAGTACAGAACAGCCTCGGCGCCCTGTTGTGAGCCGGGGTTTTCTTTTGAGCACCTTGAACCCGTCTGAAGGAGGTTTCGTTTATAATACAGACATGAATTCCTATTCGACAGAAATCAGAGATTCCATCCGGTCCTATCTGGACAGTCAGGAATGGAAATATGCCTTCGATGAACAGTATGGCTGTTTTTATCTGAATATCAGTCTTCAGGGCAAGCCCTGCAAGACGAAGATGGTCATCAATATCAGTGATGCCCATTACCAGGTCTCCGCTTCTCTGGTCCATCCGGTGCCGGATGAAACCCTGGATGATATGCGGAAGGTGCTGAACCGCATCAACAACGACCTGCTGTTCGGTCATTTCGAAGTGACGGATGAAAACGAGATCCGCTACCGGGCTACGGTTTTCCTCTGGCAGCATCTCCCGGGCAATGACATGATCCGCAAGAGCCTGCTGGCGCCGATCTGTGCCATTTCCCACTATGCCGACCTGATTGCCGATGTGCGCCAGGGTCGGATGAGTGCCGACGCAGCCATCAATGTCCTGCAGACCAGCAAAGCCAGCCGGATGAACTGAAAAAAAACGGTGTGAGATCACACACCGTTTTCATTATGCTTTGTCAGTCGCCGTAAACCTTGCGGCCATCCATGTAGGTTGCCTTGATGGCAATATCCTTCAGGGTGTTGGCCGGGACTTCAAACGGATCCTTCTCGAGGATGACGAAGTCAGCCAGGAAACCCGGGGCGATGCGGCCCTTTCTGTTCTCTTCGAAGCTGGCTTCAGCCGAACGGATGGTATAGCTGTCCAGCGCTTCCTGTACGGTGAAGGCTTCTTCCGGCAGGTACGGCTGCGGGTTGTCACCATGGAGTGAGGCTCTGGTCACAGCACACTGGATACCGCCCATGACAAACGGCAGTTCAACCGGGCAGTCGGAACCGTTGGAAACGGAGACACCCTTCTTCATCAGGGTCTTCCAGCTGTAGCTGGTGGAAGCCAGTTCCTTGCCGACCCGGGCTTCTACAATCTGGGTATCATAGTCCAGGAAGATGCTCTGGGCATAGACATGCATGTTCAGGTCAGCAATCCGCTGCAGCTGATCCGGACGGGAAATCTGGCAGTGGACAACACCATGACGGTGATCCTTGCGCGGATTCTTCTGCAGGGCCAGGTCAACGGCATTCAGCACCCGGTCAAGGCAGGCATCGCCGATCGCGTGGATGGCAACGTGCATGTTGTGATCGTTGGCATATTCAACCATGGCATTCATTTCTTCGACACTGTAGATTGCCAGGCCGGTCGCATTCGGATCATCCGCATACGGACGGCTCAGGAAAGCGGTTCTGGCACCCAGGGCACCGTCGCCGAGCATCTTCAGCGGGCCGATCTTGAAGTTCTCTGTACCGACACCGGTCACATTGCCTTCATCAACGAATTCCTTGAATCCTGCAAAGGTCGGGAAACGGCTCTGTTCATAGACACGTACAGTCAGGTTGCCTTCCGCTTCGACTTCCTGGAACGCTTCCTTGATGACCCGCCAGGATACACCCTTGAAGGTATCCAGGTCATCGGACTGTACGCTGGTGACACCGAAGGTATTGGCTGCCTTGCTGGCCTGCCGGATCATTTCCTTGATGTCTTCCTTGGTCGGAATCGGGATCAGGGAAGCGATGATCGGCATGGCATTGTCGAAGAACCGGCCGTCCGGCTCACCGTTTTCAATGCCGATGCGGCCGCCGTCCGGGGCCACTGTATCAGCTGTAACACCGGCCAGTTCCAGCGCCTTGGAGTTGACGACAGACGCATGGCCGCACGCTCTTGTAATGACGATCGGATACTCTGTAGAGACCTTGTCCAGGTCATAACGGTTCGGCATCCGATGGACATCGGAGAAGTAGTCCTGGTTCCAGCCGCGGCCCTGCAGCCAGCCGCCTTCAGCGACCGGGTGTTCTGCCGCAAAGCGCTTCATTTCGCCCAGCAGGTCTTCCAGGGAACCGGTATGGATGGCCAGGTTGGCAGTGACCAGCGCGTTGCCGAAGCCGGTCAGATGCATATGGCTGTCATTGAAGCCGCTGCATACAAACGCTCCTGCCAGATCGACAACTTCGTCACCGTCAGCCTTCAGGGCGCAGATTTTCTCATTTGTCCCGGCCGCAACAAACTCGTTGCCTTCAACCGCAAACGCTTCCGCCAGCGGCAGTTCACCGGTGTAGACTTTTCCGTTAAAATAGATTGTTTTCATTGTTCATCCTCACTCTTCCGGCGGACAAAAAGGCAATGACCACGAGCCATTGCCTTTCCTTCTCCGGATGTGACAATAGCTCCTCCACAGTGTGGGAGTACAGGACCTCTTCGGCCAAGTACCAATTCCCCGTCCCGGCATGGAAACGGTGATTTCGGCGTCTCATCCTTTCGCTGTCTTTCCTTGGCCATGCCGCCTCATGACAGTTACTCTTAATCGACGCGCCTCTGTTGTCGACCTGATTCGATTATGAATGGTAGAAATCGGACTGTCAATAACTGTTCGGCATAAATTCCTGTATAATGAATTTATGATACTGATCGATTTTTATGCCTCTAATATTGTCAGTACACTGATCCCGGTCAATACGTTCCTGCCGGAAGAAATTTTCATGATGATTTCCCCGCGGGATCTCAATACCACGGCCCCGTCCTTCCTCGAACAGGCCATCCGTTCGCTTTATCCGAAGGACAATCCGGTCCGGTTTACCTATATCCAGGTGGATGACAGCAGTCTGGAAGACATCCGGGCCAAGCTGGAATATGTCATTGATATCCGCCGGGATTCAACGATTTATCTGAATCTCTCCAAGTCCACGGAGATCATGACGATTGCCGGCTACGGGGCCGGGCTTGA
>JAFWEA010000185.1 GCA_017543005.1 Solobacterium sp.
GCAGTGTGATGTTTCGCAGGTCAGCGTCAAGGCCACCCGCGGCGAGAAGATGGGCTTTGTCGGCCATGGTGAAGGCGTGCTGTGTCAGGCGGTGGTCCTGCTGGAGGAAGAGAATGTTCAGAAGAACCGATGAAGTCAAGGTGCTCCGGGATCCGGTGCACGGATATATCCATGTCGAATACGAAGTGATCTGGCAGTGCATCAACGCGAAGTGGATGCAGCGGCTGCGGCGGATCCGCCAGCTGGGCGGGGCGCACATGGTCTACCACGCGGCCGATCATTCCCGCTTCCAGCATTCCCTGGGCGTCTATGAAATCGTCCGGCGGATGGTGACGGAAGTGCAGGATCTGGCTGACAGCCTGAGCGAGCGGGAAAAGGTCACGGTCATGCTGGCGGGGCTGATGCACGATATCGGCCACGGCCCGTATTCGCATGCCTTTGAAGCCGTTACCCCGGTTTCCCATGAGGAATATACCTGTGAGATCATCGAACAGGATCCGGAACTGCGAGGGTATATGGAAGCCTGCGCCCCGGGTCTCTCCAGGGAAGTGGCAGACGTGATCCGCCACCGCAGCGCCAACCCGATCCTGCCGCAGCTGGTCAGTGCCCAGCTGGATGCCGACCGGATGGACTACCTACTGCGCGATGCCTATTTTACCGGCACGAAGTACGGCGTGTTTGATCTGGAACGGCTGCTCAGGACGCTGCGGGTCAGCGACGGGCGGCTGGTGGTCAAGGAAAGCGGTGTCTATGCCGTGGAATACTACATCATGGCCCGTTACCACATGTACTGGCAGGTGTACTATCACCCGATTGCCCGCAGTTACGAAAGCCTGATTGCCCAACTGTTTGTGCGGCTGCGGGATCTGGCGGAGGCGGGACAGTTCCCGCATACGATTCCCGAATTTGAACCGCTGGCGGCACGCAGGAAACTGACATTGGATGAATACTTTGTCCTGGATGAGTATACGTGCAGCTACGGGTTCCAGCTGCTGAGCCGGTGCAGTGATCCGGTGACCGCGGACCTGGCGTCCAGGCTGCGCGACCGGCGGCTGTTCGACTATGCCGAAGGCACGCCCGAGAATATCGAAAAGATCACAGAGAAGCTGAAGAAGCACGGCTATGACCCGAAGTATTACCTGGCCCACCAGGCCGTGCGGCAGCGGCCGTACGAGCCCTACAGCGGCAAGCGTGAGAATGCCGTCTGGATCCGCATGCACGGCGGGGAAATCCGGGAACTCTCAGCCGCCTCCAGCATCGTGGCCAGCCTGATCAAGGCCCCGCTGCTGAGCGACAACCGGGTCTTCTTCCCGGCTCTGGAAGCCGATCATCAGTGAAAACAGAAGCCGGCAGCGGCTTCTTTTCTTGTGTGTATATGGTGTCTTTCGAAAATAAAAGGAAACCGCTTTCTTTCCTGTTGACAAGAGAAACTGCTTGGCTATAATACGATAAGTAAAAGCATGGAAGGCCGGATCAGACTGACACAATTCACGGCAGAAATGCCGCGGGGAACGGTACTCGCTGACGGGCGGGCTCGTTTTTCGGACGGAATTCTCAGTTACACCGAGAAGGAAGATGCGTCCGTCCGGCATGAAATCCTGTTTGCGCCGGAAGAGATCGTGATCCGCCGGTTCGGGGAAACCGTAACGGAGATCACGCTGTACACCCTTGGCCGGGGCACAGGCACCGTACATACACCGTACGGCACAATCGAGATGGAAACGGAACTGGTCCGCTATGATACGGAACCGGATCAGACAACCGTGGAATACAGACTCCTGCAGGGGGAAGAGATTGTCCTGCAGCAGACATTTGTCTGGGAATGGAAAGGAATTGCAGATGAGCAGAATTGAAGATCAACTGAAAGAAGAATTTGCCCGGGCTGCCGCCGCAGCGCTGGAGCTGCCGGTAACCGCCGGTGATATTGAACTGAGTCTTTCCCGTGACAAGGCCCATGGCGACTATGCGACCAACTGTGCCATGAAGCTGGCCAAGCGGGCCGGCCTCAAGCCGCGGGAAGCCGCCGAGAAAATCGCTGCGGTCTTTGCGGCTGACAGCGTCAACGCGGAAAAACTGGAAATTGCCGGGCCGGGCTTCCTGAATGTCTTCATGAAGCACGATTCCCTGCAGTCGGTCATCCCGCTGGTCCTGGCCAAGAAGGACGAATACGGCAATTCCGAAGCCGGCAACCATGAAAAGGTTCTGGTCGAATATGTCTCGGCCAACCCGACCGGTGACCTGCATCCGGGCCATGCCCGGGGTGCCGCCATCGGCAACTCCCTGTGCCGGCTGATGAAGCGGGCCGGGTATGATGTGACCGCCGAATATTATGTCAACGATGCCGGCAACCAGATCGGCAATATGGCCAAGTCCCTGCAGGCCAGATACCTGCAGGCCTGCGGAATTGATGCCGAGATCCCGGAAGACGGGTATCACGGCGAGGACCTGGTCAAGATCGCCGCTGTCCTGAAAGAGGAAGTCGGGGAAAAATACGCGGCCATGACCAAGGAAGAAAGCCTGCCCTATTTCCGGGCTTACGGTCTGAAGGCCGAACTGGCCAAACTGAAGGCGGATCTGGAAGAATTCCGGGTTACCTTTGATATCTGGACCAGCGAACAGTCCCTGTATGACCGCGGCATGGTCGAAAAGACCCTGAAAACCCTGGCGGAACAGGGCCGCACCTATGAGAAGGACGGTGCCCTGTGGCTGCGGACCACCGAGTTCGGGGATGACAAGGACCGGGTCCTGGTCAAGAGTGACGGTTCCTATACCTACTTCACACCGGACATTGCCTATCATCTCGATAAGCTGGACCGGGGCTATGATCAGCTGATCAACCTGTTCGGCGCCGATCACCACGGCTATGTGCCGCGGCTGAAGGCAGCGATCCAGGCCATGGGCTGGCCGGCTTCCAAGCTGGAAGTCGATATCATCCAGATGGCCCGGATGATCAAGGACGGCGAAGAATTCAAGATGTCCAAGCGCTCCGGCAAGGCGGTTGCCCTGCGTGACCTGATCGACGAAGCCGGCGTGGATGCCGTACGGTATTTCTTTGCCAGCCGGGCTGCCGATACCCAGATGGACTTCGACCTCGACATGGCGACGAAGCGCTCCAATGAAAACCCGGTATACTATGCCCAGTACGCGCATGCAAGAATGTGCTCGGTCATGGAAAAGGCCGGGGAAACAGCCGGCTGTGAGAAATACGATCTCATTACCACTGACAAGGAACTGACCCTGCTGAAGCTCATGAATGAGTTCCCGCAGGTCATTGCGGATGCGGCGGCCAGCCGGATGCCGCATAAGATGGTGAACTACATTGCCCGTTTTGCCCAGGCATTCCACAGCTACTACAACGAATCCAAAATTGTTGATCCCGCCAACCCGGAACTGTCGGCCCAGCGCATTGCCCTTGTGCAGGCCTGCGGAATCACACTGAAGAATGCCCTTGACTGCATTGGTGTCAGTGCTCCGGAACATATGTAATGAAAGAAGGTTTAGGTGATTTCGATGAGCACAACTAAGGAAACGATGACAGATGCGGCCTTCGATATCATGTCCAGACGGAAGAAGGAAATCGAGTTCTCCCGTCTGTGGCAGGAAGTCGCAAAAACAATGAAAATTCCGCAGGAGAAGATGAGCCGGAAGAAGGCTGTCTTCTACTCCGACCTGATGCTGGATACCCGGTTCGCTGCCCTCACCGGCAACAAGTGGGATCTGCGCAACCGCCGTTCTTTCAATGAAGTCCACGACAGTGATCTGGACCTGGATGATCTGGATGACGAAGAGATCGAGGAACTGGAAGAATCGGAAGAAACAGAACCGGTCAAGACCGAAGAAGACTACTGATATACCGCAGTGCTCCCTGACGGGGGCACTTTTTATTATGCCGGCTGTTCCTGTACTTGGTAATCAGGCCAAAATACAGTAGAATAAGGCCGGGAGTAAACTATGATCAAAGCAGTTCTTTTTGACATGGACGGCATTCTGTTCGACAGTGAAGGCTATTATATGTCAGGTACGGTGGCCTGGATGCGGGCGGCCGGCTATACCGGGACAAACGAACAGGTCTACACGATTATCGGCACGAACATGGCCCAGACATACGACATGCTGTATGAGATGCTGGACCACCGGCTGTCCCGGGAAGAAATCAGACAGAAAAACGATGAATACTTTGCGGCCCGGCCGCTGAACTGCCGGGAAGTCATGTTTCCGGGGATTCCGGAAGTGCTGGCAAAACTGAAGGAATACGGTCTGAAGCTGGCCTGCTGCTCGTCGTCACCGCGGCCGATCATTGACCGGGCTCTGCGGGAGATGGGCATCACCGGGGATTTCGATGTCATCATCGATTCCGATTCGATGAAACGGCCCAAACCCGCCCCGGATATCTATCTGACGGCAGCGGAAATGCTCGGCGCTGAGCCGGCGGAATGCGTGGTGTATGAAGACAGCCGCTTCGGCATCGAGGCCGGCAAAAACGCAGGCATGACGGTCATCGCAAGAGAAGACAGGCGTTTCGGACAGGACCAAAGCGAATGTGATGTGCTGGTCAAGGACTGTCAGGAAATGCTGGCATATATTGAGGGGGAATTAAACCATGCAGGAAGTCATTAAGATAAGAGGCGGCAGAAGGCTGCGCGGGGAAGTGACCATCTCCGGGTCGAAGAATGCGACCGTGGCACTGATCCCGGCGGCGGTGCTGGCCAGCGGCCCGGTGACGATTGTCGGCGTGCCGAATATCGATGATGTGGATTCTCTGTCCCGGATCCTGGAACTGCTCAACGTGGAAGTCAGCACGGACCGCAGCGGCCATCTGATCATCGATCCGACGAATATGAGGAACATCGATCTCGATGACGATATCGTGACCAAGCTGCGGGCTTCGTATTACTTTATGGGCGCGCTGCTGGGCAAGTACGGCTATGTACGGATCAAGATGCCGGGCGGGTGCTACCTGGGGCC
>JAFWEA010000186.1 GCA_017543005.1 Solobacterium sp.
GCCTCAGCCGGTTGTCCTGCACACCCAGGATCCTGAGTTCCGGCAGATCCTGCAGGAAAATATCCTCAATCCGGTTATGATACAGATCCACATACAGAAGATCCGTGCAGCCGGAAAGATCCAGCAGGCCGGACAGGTCACAGCCGCGCAGGTAGATTTCAAAACTCTGCAGAGGATAGATATCCTCATTGAAAATATGGATACCGAAGCCGGTCAGCCTGTCACCATCCATGACGATGCCGTACCGGCTCAGATCATCTGCGGCAGATGTCTCCTCATAGCTCCGGTTCCGGTCGGTCGCAGCCGTCCGGCGGATCACTTTACGGTACTTGTCAATCTTCTCCCGGTTGCTTAAACCGGTCTCGTCACGGTAAGCCAGAAACGATTCCAGCTGTGCCAGTTCTTTCATGGGATATTCCTCCGATACTATCCAACAGTGTACCACAAAAAGAAAGTGGCACTGCGTAACGCAGTGCCGTGCTCATCAGAGGCATGAGCAAGAAGGGATATTCTCAGTATTTCGGGGCAATCTTTTTCAGCGTGTCGTTGTTCTTCAGCCGTTTGCGGACAGCGATATAAAGCAGGGATGCGACAATCACCGCGATGACCGCATTGGTGCAGGTTGTGACCGCATTGAACTTGGCCAGTTTTTCGGCCGCCTGGGCCGGGGCGCCAAGAATATAGGCAGTGTAGAAATAGGAGAAAATCGGTTCGCCGATACAGTTGAACAGCATGCCCATGGCGGAAGAGATGAAGACAGCCCGGGTCAGCTGCTTTCCGTCTTCCAGATGATTGATCTTGAAGATCTTATGGGCAAACAATCCTGTGACGACACCGATCATGGTTTTCAGGATGATGGTCTTAGGTGCCACGGTGATGTAGAGAGGATCAAGAACATCACCGATGCCCATACCGATGGCCCCGGCAATACCGCCAGTCAGCCCGCCCAGCATCAGCGCTGCCAGAACCGTGAATGTATTGCCGAGATGGAACGCTGTATAGCCGGCCGGAGTCGGAATATTGATTTTCAGATAGGTAAATGAAACATATGCCAGAGCCGCCATCAGCGCCGTTACACTCAGCCGCAGAATCCGATTGTCCTTCATATGAAAAGCCCCCTTTGTATCATTACTATAGAAGTATTCTGATGACAAAAAAATATCCAGTTCAGGATATTTTTATATGACCAGATTGGCTTTTTTCTTCTGTCTGCGGATCCTTCGTACCCGGTTGATATGGCGTTCAAAATCGCCGCTGTTCAGCAGTTCCGCCAGCACAAACTGTTCGAAAACAGGCACTGTGCAGGAGTAGAAACCGACATTTTTTTCATACTGTTCCAGCAGGGCCGAAGGCAGAACCATGTAACCGGCACGGATGGCCGGGGAGACCGACATGGAGAAGGAATTGACATAGACGACGGTATGTTCCGGCTCCAGCGAGAACAGGGTGTCCTCCGTCTTGGTCAGGCTGCTGAATTCCGAGTCGTAATCATCCTCGATGATGACCGCATTGCGTTCCAATGCCCAGTCGACATACTCCCGCCGCTTGGATGCACTTGCCGTAATCCCGGTCGGATAGCTGTTGTACGGGGTCACATGCAGCACCGAGGCCGGCGTGCGTTCCAGTTCGCTGGTCAGGACACCGTCCGGGCCCATCTTCAGAAAATCGATCCGCGCCCCGTTGCCCTTGTAGACCTGCTCGATCTTCTCAAAGGACGGGCTTTCCAGACCGTAGATGCGGCTGCGGCCGAACATCTGGATGATGATGCCGTACATGTATTCCGAACCGGAACCGATGACAATCTGTTCCGGTTTGACATAGATCCCGCGGCTTCTGGCCAGATAGCCGGCCAGGGCCTGCCGCAGTTCCCGGGTGCCGTATTCCGGACTGCGGTCCATGATTCTTTCGTCATAGACGGAAATGACCTTGCGCATCGTGCGGGCAAAGACGGAGAAAGGAAACGCCTCATCCTCATCCCGGCCCTTGGACAGGACCACTTCCGTCAGATGCTTTGCCGAGGCAACGGAAAACGTGTCCTTCGGCCGGTACGTGACAAAGACACCGCTGCGCTGCCGGGTTTCAACATAGCCTTCATCCGCCAGGATATTGTAGGCATGCTGGACCGTGATCACACTGACCCCGGTCTCCTCGGCCAGCAGCCGCTTCGAGGGCAGCCGGCTGCCATGCGGCAGGATCCCGTTGACGATATCCTCGCGGATCTGCCGGTACAGCTGCAGGTATGCCTTTCCTTCTTCTTTCGATACGATATATTTCATCTGGTTATATTATTCTATGCCCTCTATCTGTTTTCAAGCAGATCACCCTGTAAAGAAAACAGGAAAAACGCGGCCAGGGTCAGATGCCAGTATGAACGGGCCGTGACTGCCGTAAAGAAATTGAAGAAACCGAAGGAAAGATTCCAGACCGCGGACAACAGGGCTGCCCGGAGCGGCCGTGGCAGCTTTGTCAGTTTCATGCGCTGACCGGCCGGCGCAGATTCCGCTTCATCTTATACCAGTTGACGGTCACTTCCTCCGGTTTGGATTCCGACAGCGGCCGCTGTTCGGAATAATCATAGATAAACCCGGTCTTGCGGATCACTTCCCGGCTGGCGGTGTTGTCTTCCGCCGCCGCAATGACA
>JAFWEA010000187.1 GCA_017543005.1 Solobacterium sp.
CAGCCGGGTCATTCAGCATGAACCGCTGGGGTTCCATGATTACAACTGTCTGCAGAAGAATGCCATGGCGGTTGTCTCGGATTCGGGCACGCTGCCGGAAGAATCGTCCTATTTCACATCGATCGGTGAACCGTTCCCGGCCGTCTGCATCCGTACCAGCACGGAACGTCCGGAAGCCCTGGACAAGGCCTGCTTTATCCTCGCCGGCATTGAAGAAAAGCCATTGCTGCAGGCCGTGGAGCTGGCCATTGATATGAACCGGAACGGGGACCATGGCATCCCGGTACCGGACTATATAGAAGAAAACGTATCCACCAAAGTCGTCAAGATCATCCAGAGCTATACGGAAGTTGTCGACAAGATGGTATGGAGAAAGAAATAAGAGGGACAGGATTATGACAGCTTTTGCAAATGCGACACTGATGATCACCGGCGGTACGGGATCATTCGGCAATACGGTACTGAAACACTTTCTGACGACGGATATCGGTCAGATCCGCATCTTTTCACGTGATGAAAAGAAGCAGGATGACATGCGGCACGAACTGCAGGCCAAATATCCGGATTATGCGTCCAAGGTGAAGTTCTTTATCGGCGATGTCAGAAACCCGCAGTCTATCAAGGATGCCATGCATGGGGTGGACTATGTCTTCCATGCGGCCGCCCTGAAGCAGGTTCCGTCCTGTGAATTCTTCCCGATGGAAGCGGTCCGGACGAATATCATCGGTACCGACAACATGCTCCATGCGGCCATGGAATGCGGCGTCAAGCGGGTTGTCTGCCTGTCAACCGACAAGGCGGCCTATCCGATCAATGCCATGGGCATCTCCAAGGCGATGATGGAACACGTCATTTATGCCAATGCCCGGGTGTCAGCCGAGCAGGGCGGTCCGGTTATCTGCTGCACCAGATACGGCAATGTCATGTGCTCCCGCGGCTCGGTCATTCCGCTGTTTGTGGAACAGATCGAAGCCGGTCAGCCGCTGACAGTCACGGATCCGAACATGACCCGGTTCCTGATGAACCTCGATGAATCTGTCGACCTGGTCAAGTTTGCCTTTGAACATGCCAATCCGGGTGATCTGTTCGTCCAGAAGGCAGATGCCTGCACCATCGGCGACCTGGCTGAGGCTGTGCAGCAGCTGTTCGGCCACACGGATGTCCGTATTATCGGTACAAGACACGGCGAGAAGCTGTACGAAACACTGATGACCAGTGAAGAGCGGCTGCGCAGTGAAGACATGGGTCATTATTACAGAGTGGCCGCCGACAACCGCGATCTGAACTATGACAAGTTCGTGGTGCACGGCGAAGTGCATACAGATGCCGGTGAGTCCTACACCAGCCACAACACGACCCGGCTGGATGTCGAAGGCACGGTCAGAAAGCTGCTGACCACCGAGTATATTCAGAAAAAACTGGCGGAGAAGCAGGGATAATGCTGGCTTCCGGCAGACTGATCAGATTTTATAGAAGCCACGAAAAAACTGTTCAGGCCATCCTGGCACTGGCAGTTTTTATCATGGCTTTCTTCATGTACCGGTATGTCGAGTTCTCTTCGGATGATCTGATCTACATGAACAAATGGCATTCTTCGGAACATCTCGTGACACTCAGCGATATCCTGTACTATGAACAGCAGTATTATCTGACCTGGGGCAGCCGGGTGATTACGCAGTTTTTCCTGCAGCTGATGTTTCTTCTGCCCCGGCCGCTGTCAGCTTTCTGCTATGCGTCCGTCTTTACCGGTTCTGCCTGGCTGGTCAGCCGGATCGGCGGACAGGGGAAGGATACCGGCATTCTGTTCCTGCTGGCCGCCGGACTGATGTTTTACCTGAACCCGCAGTTTGCCGAGACGGTTACCTGGTATACCGGGGCTGCCACCTATATGCTGGCACTGTTCTTTGTCCTGGCCGCTTCGGCCCCGTTTATCCGTAAGGCCCTGGATCCGGACGCATCCGTCAGCGGTTTGACATGGCTGCTGCTGCCGGTCAGCTTCATGGCCGGCTGGTCCATTGAAAACATGGGTCCGACGATGACCCTGTTCATGGCTTATGTGATCTTCACCATGATCCGGAAGAAAGAAAAGATTCATCCGTATTACATCTGTGCTTTGATCTGTGCCGCGCTGGGAAATGCGGGAATGCTGCTGGCGCCGGGCAACGGAGCCAGAGGAAATTCCTTTGCCGGCGGGCTGATGACAATTGCCTACCGCGGGCACGGGCAAGTGAATGCCTGGTGTTCCTGGCTGTTTCCGGCCATGGCTGTATTCGCCGTGCTGCGTTATATCAACTTCCGCAAAAACAAGACGAACATGCCGGTTGGGGAGAAGGCCCTGCTGGCCTGGTACGTGCTGAGCATTCTGATCATGCTGGCGGCCCCGACGTTCCCGCAGCGGGCAGCCTACGGTCCGTTTGTGATCCTGCTGGTCTGCATCATCCGGGAGTACCGGGAACTGATGCATGCCGATCAGGAGACCGACGATTTCATGTCTGTGCTGGCAGTCATCATCTCTCTGGCATTTATCGGGGTGCTGTTATCAATCGACGTTCTGTCCTTTGTCAGAGCCATGGGGGCCCAGATCCCGCATTGATTTGCTCTTGTGACAGGGGAACTATATAATTGACACATATGAAGAAATTAGTCATTATCCCGGCGTATAACGAAGAAAAGAGCATACTGGGTGTGGTCCGCAAACTGCAGCAGGACGCCCCGGATTTTGATTATATCGTGATCAATGACTGCTCCAGAGACAATACCGAGCAGGTTTTAAGAGAAAACCGGATCAACCATGTGACGCTGCCGGTTAACCTCGGCATCGGTGGGGCAGTTCATACCGGTTTTATTTACGCTAGACGAAAGAACTATGACTGTGCCGTGCAGATTGACGGTGACGGCCAGCATGATACGGCCTATCTGCAGGAGATGGCAGATGAGCTGGAAAAAAGCGGCGCAGATATGGTGATCGGTTCCCGCTTCATTACCTACGAAGGCTTCCAGACATCCTTCATGCGCCGGGTGGGCAAAACCTATCTGAGCGGTCTGATTCATCTGGTTACCGGCAAAAAGGTAACCGATCCGACTTCCGGATACCGCATGGTAAACCGGCAGGGAATCGAATTGTTTGCCGGAGATTATCCCCGTGATTATCCTGAACCGGAAAGCATTGTGACCCTGCTGCGGGCCGGCGGGACGGTGAAGGATCATCCTGTCATCATGCAGGAACGTCAAGGAGGTGTTTCTTCTATCGGGCCCTGGAAAGCAGTATATTATATGGTGAAAGTGACGCTGGCCATCTTGATTGAAACGATGCGGCCGCGTACAGTGAGGTTTAAACGATGACAACTAGACTGCGGGTCATTCTGCTGATATTGATTCTCAGCATGCTGATACATATGATTCTTCTGATCCGGAACAAGAAGATGCAGCTGCAGTACACCTTGACCTGGGTGGTACTGATGCTCGGTCTTGCCGTGGTTGTTTTCAATCCGAACCTGCTGGGCCAATTGACCCGGCTTCTGGGAATCTATACACCCATTAACATGATTTTCTTTGTGGGTTTCTGTGTGGCTATTATCATCATCTATCAGCTGACCCAGTCGGTATCGGTGCTTTCGGAACAGATCAAGGTACTGACCCAGAAAGTGGCGCTGTTGGAAAAGGAAGCGCATGTTGAAGACGGAGAGGAACAGGAATGAGAAATAACGGATGGAAAAAAGCGGTTGCCTCCCTCAGCATTCTGTTTTTCATGTCAGGATGCTATAACGGTCTGCGGATCGGCATCAAGCCTGTGGAGGTCGATGATGACATTCCGCCGTTTATTTATGTGAATACCTATGAGTTCACAACAACACTGGGCAAACCGATCGATTTCTCGAATATCACTGCCTACGATGATGTGGACGGGCTCTGCTCGGTGCAGGTGGTCGGCACGATCAACTACAACAAGGCCGGTGAATACTATCCGACCCTAGTCGCCCGTGATACCTCCGGCAATGTGACAGAAGTAGAGATCTATGTTGTGGTGCTGGATGTTGTTGACCAGACCGAAGAACCGGCCACTGACAGCCCGGAAACAGCTCCCGAGACAGAAGAAGAAACCGGCTGTCCGGGCGGCAAAGATCCCGAGATGCCGTGCGATTATGTCATACCGCAGGATCTGGAAGGATGGCAGAAACTCTATTACGGCAAAGAGGGACTGGATCAGTGCACGGAAGCCAATGATCCGGAAACATATGCCTGTGAAGCAATTTATACCAATGACGGAACATTCTGGGGCTATGGCCTGAAGAAGCGGGAAGAGTAGTTGATCTTTTCACGGCTTTTCCTGTATGATGTTACATGTTTTGAAAGAAGGCACATATGCTGCAGAAGTTAAAAGAAAAGTTTTTTAATAAACAGTTCCTGTCATTCGGGATTATCGGTTTTATCAATACATTCAATGCGCAGGCATTGTATATGCTGTTCGTCAAACTGGGTTTCCAGGTAGGCGTTGCCAGTCTGCTTGGTGATGCCATTTCCATGGTATTTTCCTATTTCATGAACATGCATTTTACCTATCACCAGAAACCGTCCCTCAAGAGTGCGGTTACATTCCCGCTGAGCTATGTCCCGGGCATGCTGATCTCTGCCCTGGTGACCATTCTCGTGGTGGATATTGCCCATGCACCGGAAATGTGGGCGAAGCTGTTCGCATTGCCGATCTACGTGCCGGTCAACTTCCTGTGCATGAGTTTCATTGTCAAGGTTTTCGGCAAAAAAGCATAACGATATGCAGAAAAGTGAGAAACAGACAGAAATGGCGAAGAGAATGCCTTATTTCAGCCGGGAGACTACTTCCTTTCTGAAAGGCATTGCGCTGGTCATGATGTATGTGCATCACTTTTTTACGTTTCCTTCCTTCTGGCCTGCCGGCGTACAGTATCCGCTGCTGGAACAGCTGGCCCCATATCTGGGCCGGCCGATGAAGCTGTGCGTACCGCTGTTCTGCTTTCTGACCGGCTACACGTATTTCTTCGGCAGGGATAAGAGTTATCACTATTCTCTGCGCAAGATCACGGATGTGCTGGTATCGTACTGGCTGGTCTTCCTGCTGTTTGCCATTGCGGCAGCTGCCTGCGGGTATAACTACTCGCTGAAAGGCGTTCTCCTGGAACTGTTCGCCCTGGAACGGCCGACGATGGTCTTCTGCTGGTACATCTACTTCTACATTGTGACCATGCTTGTTTTGCCGTTATTGCATAAGGGAATGGGCCGGAATCTCTGGTTGGACCTGTTCACCACCCAGATCCTGCTGCGGTTCGGGCTGAAAGGGGCAGAGATGGTTTTCCATGAGCCGCTGGTGCATGAAGTCATCGGCAACACCCTGCAGTGGCTGCCGGTCGTCCTCACCGGATATCTGTTTGCCTGTTACGGCGGCTTTGAGAAACTGGATGATATCTTCCCACATCATCCGGGAAAGATGTTCCTGTGTATCCTGATATTCCTGCTGGTGCCGTTTGGCCGGAATATCGAGCCGGTTCTGGTACTTCCGTTTGCCGGTCATCCGGCCATATCACTGGGCAATGTCCTGGATGTCCTGATTACACCGCTGTTTGTGTTTGCGGCCGTGCAGCTGCAGCAAGCCTTGCCGAACGGAAAGGGAAGCGGAGTGTTCGCATGGATCGGGAAGTATTCCATGTATATGTGGTATCTGCACTGTATCTTCTTTAACAATGCCCAGGATTTCTTCAAGCCGATCCTGTATGCCCCGCGCTTTCCTGTATTGGTGCTGCTCTGGGGCCTGGTGCTGGGTGGCACGCTGGCCTGGCTGCTGGACAAACCGGCCAGCCGGATCAACACACTCAAAAGCAAGATCATGTTCTGAACGAAAAAAACTGTCTGTTTGCCTTGGCAATACAGACAGTTTTTGATTAACGGGTAACGGCACTGAGCAGGGCAATGAAGGCACTGTTCCAGTACACGGTAATTTCGTTGGTGGAGAAGCTTTCCAGCGTGTCGGAATAGAACTTCGCTGCCGGGGTGTTCCAGGGCATGCCCTGCATGACCGGGTCTTCCCGGAACATGTCGGAACCGCCGACCAGGGCCCCGTGGAGTTCCACACCTCTGGCTGATGCGATCCGGCTGTGCACGTGGTGCGGATAATAGTTGCCGAAGCCGGATACGAAGCAGATATTCAGGCAGTTCTTGCCGAGCAGGTAGTTGACCTGTTCGACCGCCGCCTGCTGGTAGCGCATGTCACCGGTCATCCGGTAGGCCATGGAGAGAATCATGCCGTTTTCGGCAATCTTGCCGTTGCTGCCCCAGCCATAGTCATACAGGGAACTGTTGTAGGAATTGCTGTCCACCCGGCTGAGCAGGCCGTTTGCCTCGCTTTCCAGGGAACTCAGCATCGTGTTATAGAAATCAGCGTCATCGCTCTGCAGGTTCCCGGCTGCCAGCAGGATGAACTTGCCGTAGGCACCCTGGGTCTGCCAGGAGAGGCCGCTGGCGTTGGCCGGCGCGGCGCTGTACAGCTGCTTGGCACCTTCCAGATAACGCTTGTCACCGGTTGCCGCATAGAGGGCAGCCTTGGCATAGAAGCGGACTTCCTGATCATTGTCATCCAGATAGGCACCGGCACTGACCGATTCCGGGTTCAGGACAACGACATTTTCCGGATGATCATCCAGGAATTCATCAGCGACTTTCGCTGCCTGCAGGCACCGGTCCGCAAAGTCCGGATCGATTTCTCTGTAGACCAGAGAGGCGGTCGCCATCGTGCCGACAAAGGTTGCCGTGGAAGTGGATTCCGGATCAATCAGGATCATGTTCTGATGATCTTCGGCCGGATCGATGAATTCGGCGAAGGACGGGGTAACCGCCTTGGTATAGACACCCTTGTAGTCGGACTGCATTTTCAGCATCCACTCCAGTTCGAAGCGGGCTTCATCCAGCACATCCGGGACACCGTTGCCGGAGTCCGGTCCGGCCGCAGCATCCGTGCAGAATGCCGGGTTGAAGATATAAGCCCATAACAGGTCACTTGCGGCCTTGGCCCCGGTCTTGACATAGCGGCCATAGTCGCCGGCATCGTGCCAGCCGCCGCTCACATCCTTATAGATCTGGGTCTGCCAGGCATTGGCTTCGCCGGTATGACATTCCGCATGGGCCAGGTCACCGGCCCAGGAACTGTCCAGACTGACGCCGCAGCGCTGCAGGCTGATCATGCGCAGCAGACTGTCATCCAGGGCGGCATATGGACTCTCAGAGATCACGAAGACAGGGGAAGTCACACCGGTCTGGGCCTGGATATAATAGGAACCCGGCTGGGTAACAGCGGAGAAATCACCGTAGTAGTTATTCTCACCGGTCGTCTCGTCATTGACGCCATAGACAATCGCCCCGGTATAGACATTTTCATTTGTGTCGGCATTGATGACATCGAAGCCGTCGCCGCAGTTATAGGGGAAGGTGCACCGCTTCTGGCCATAGGTCAGATAACCGAGCTGATTGATCCGCACGCCCTGTTCCGGGGCGGAAGAAGTGATCCGGATATGACTGAGCACAACCGTGTTGTTGTCAACGGAGTGCGGCCCGTCATAGCCGACCTGGAATGCAATCCGGCCATTCCAGATCGTATCCCGGTTACACTTGAAGCTCATTTCATAGACCTGGTTTTCGGTGGTAATCGCAAACGGTGTTTCTGTGTACAGTTCATTGGCATCGGCGATCACTGCCGCAACCCGGATGTTGCGGGCTATGGAACCGTAGGCGTTGAAGCGGACCGTGATCGTTGTGCCGTTGATGAACGGAATGCCGTCCCGGTATACCGAACCGGATTCCAGACCGACACCTTCACCGCCGGTATCAATGGAGATTTCGTTATAACCGAAGGTCGGGGTTACATAGCCTTCTCGGACTTCGGTTCCCCAGCTGGTCTTATAGCCGGAAGTGTTGTCCGGTTCTGCCGCATACTCCTTTACCTCGTACGGGAACGCGAAGGATGCAGGCTTGACCACTTCCGGGGTCGGGGTCGGTTCCGGGGTGATGACAACCGTCTCCGGTGTCTGGGTCGCCTCCGGTGTGGGCTCCGGCTCAGCGGGCCGGCGGGCGATTCTGACAATACTTACCACAAGAAAAGCAGCGAGCAGAACAAGCGCTGCCATAAGAAATTCTTTTCTTATTTTACGTTTCTTCGTTTTTTTCATAAAAAGTATTATACACGATTTATGTGAACAGTTTCTTAAGACGTTATGATCTTCTTCTGTTAGAATGGAGCGGGAGGCCGGTACAGCAGGCATGAATGTATACGATTTTGACAACACGATTTACCGGGGAGATTCCACAGCGGATCTGATTCTTTTCCTGTGGACGCACTATCCCAAGACCCTGCTGAACCTGCCCAGAACGGCAGTTTTGGGGCTCCTGTACGGCATCCGGGTCATTCCCAAGATGACCTTCAAGCAGAATGTCTACCACATGTTTGTCTATATCAAGGATATCGATGCGGTCGTGGAGGAATTCATCCGCACGCATAAGAAAAATATCAAGAAATGGTATTACGAACAGCAGCGGCCGGATGATCTGGTGATTTCAGCATCGCCGGAATTCATTATCCGCCGTTTCTGTCATGAGATCGGCATAGAGTATGCAATGGCCAGCGAAGTGGACCCGCATACCGGCAAGTGCGGCCCGAACTGCCATGGCAAAGAGAAAGTAAAACGCTTCTATGAGATGTATCCTGACGGGAAGATCGAGCAGTTCTACTCGGATTCCTACAGTGACTCACCGCTGGCGGAGATTGCCGAAGAAGCGTTCCTGGTCAAGGGAGATAAACGTCTTCCCTGGGGTGAAGGCAGATGAATGTCCTGTCGGTGCCGTTTCTCGGGCTGGTTGTTTTTGCCTTTGCGCTGATCTGGCTGGCCGGTGTCCGGAATAAAAAGTGGACGGTGCTGCTGGTCAATCTTCTTTTTATTGTGCTGCTGAAGCCGTCCAAGCTGGATGCTGCATATCTGGTTTTTCTGTATCTGACTGTATTTGTTTCGGCAAAAATGGCGGAAAAGAATCCCCGGCTGATCTATGCGGGCGTTGTCATCCCGGTGGCCGGGCTGTGCTTTTTCAAATATGCCGGTTATTTTTCTGCCTGGAACCGGGCCATGCCGCTGGGCGTATCCTTCTTCACATTTAAAGCCATTAGTTATCTGGTCGATCTTGCCAAAGGAAAAACTACTGAGAAAGACCCGGTTTTGCTGTTTGATTATCTTTACTTCTTCCCGACGTACCAGGCCGGACCGATCAACCGGGCAGAACCGTTCTTCCATCAGATGGAACAGCCGGCTGTATTTGACTATACAGACCAGAAAAACGGCTGTGTGCAGGCGGCCGCGGGCATCTTTGAAAAGATGGTCATCACCGACTTCCTGGCCAATATGTGCACAAGGTATCTGAATCCCGAACTGACCGGCATGTATACGGTTTTCGGCATGATTCTCTATACGTTCCAGATCTACACGGACTTCGATGCCTACAGCAATGTGGCCATCGGGGTGGCCCGCATGCTTGGCATCCATCTGGAACGCAATTTCCATACGCCGTATCTGGCTCAAAATCTGCGGGAATTCTGGCGCCGGTGGCATATCAGCCTGTCTTCCTGGCTGCGTGACTACATCTATATCCCGCTGGGCGGCAGCCGGAAGGGGAAGGTCAGAAAATGGTTCAATACCATGGCCATCTTCCTGGTATCGGGTCTCTGGCATGGGTCAACCATGATGTTTGTGCTGTGGGGCCTTGGTCATGGCCTGGTCAGTGTCATCGAAGACATGATCCGGGGTGGCCGCAGGGATACGGAAAACCCGGTCCTGCGTGTGCTCGGTATGGTTGTGAATTTTGTCATTGTGCTGTGCCTGTGGGTTTTCTTCCGCTCGGCTTCCATGAGCGAAGCGTTGCAGATCTTTGACCATATGGGTGAAGTGGTAAAACAGCCGGGCATGCACTGGTATGATGCCGGGCTGACCCTCAATGAATGGAGATGGCTAGTTATCCTGCTGGTGATGACGGTCGGCAGTGATCTTTGCCGGTACAGAACAGATATGGTTGCCTGGCTTTCAACCCGGAAGACCTGGATGAGGTGGGGCATTTATATTGTGATGATGCTGATCGCGATTGTCTTTGGCGTCTACGGGCCGGGCTATGACCCGCAGAACTTTATTTACGTTACTTTCTGATGATGAACACGAAAACGAACAACATCCTGAAGATCC
>JAFWEA010000188.1 GCA_017543005.1 Solobacterium sp.
GGAGGAACTTCCACGGTTCCCTCATCGAAGAAATTCTTATTTTCATTTTCCGGCTGTTCCGGATGTTCGTTATTCATGTTTTCACTCATTTTATAATCCTCGGGATTTCCGTCCTATTTTAGCATAAGTGATATTTATTTGGTACAGCCTGCCGTGTGTTGTCCTGATGAGATATAATACAGGTATGTTTGCACACCTTTCCGTCCGCAGCAGTTTTTCGCTGCTGGACAGCACAATCCGGGTGGAAGCCCTGGCCGCTGCGGCGGCCGCCATGGGCTATGAGGCAGTGGCTCTGACAGACCATAATGTCCTGCATGGCTGTGCCGCTTTTCAGCGCGCCTGTGAGAAACACGGGGTCCGGCCGCTGTTCGGCATGGAGGCTGACTGCCTGTACCACGAGCAGGTGATTCCGTTCGTGCTGCTGGCCAAGGACAATGCCGGCTATGCGGCCCTGATGCGGCTGAGCACGCTGATGAACACCGGCCAGAGGCCCTGCACGGTGGAGGAACTGGCCATGTGCTCACACTGTTTTGTGATTGCGTATGGCGAGGGCGGGTATGCCGATTCGGCATTAATCGCCGAGGACCGGGATGAACTCATGGCCCGGCTCCGGGAAATGCAGCAGGAACTGCCGCCGTTTGACATGGCCATATCGTACCAGGACGCATCGCTCTGGCGGATGAAGAACCAGCTGCTGAAACGGTGCTGCCGGGTGCTGAATATCCCGACCGTGGCGCTGAATAAAATTTACTATCTGCAGAAGGAAGACGAGGAGATCTATCAGATCCTGACCGGCATCCGGACGCAGAAAACCCTGCAGGACCGCTCGCTGCTGCGGCTGAGCGGCCGTTACCTGCTTTCGCCGGAAGAAATGCGCAGTCTCTATGACGAAGATGATCTGGCCAGAACGGAAGAGATCGCTTCCCAGTGCGGCGCTGATCTGAAACTGCCGCTGACCAGTCTGCCGGTTTTTCCTGTGCCCGGGGGCCTGACCAGTGAGCAGTATCTGACCCAGCTGTGCCTGGCCGGTCTGCAGAAGCGGCAGAAATACGGTGATGAGCAGACATATCTGCGCCGGCTGCAGTATGAACTGTCAGTCATTACGAAGATGCATTTCGAGGATTACTTCCTGATTGTCTGGGATTTCATCCGGGAAGCAAGAAAGCGCGGCATCCATGTCGGCCCGGGGCGGGGCAGTGCCGCCGGCTCGCTGGTTTCATATTGCCTCGGCATCACCCAGATTGACCCGCTGCGCTACAATCTGCTGTTTGAGCGGTTTTTGAACCCGGACCGCATCAGCATGCCGGATATCGATACCGATATTCCGGACAACCGGCGCCAGGAAGTCATTGACTATGTTGTACAGAAATACGGCCGGGACCATATCGCCAATATCATCACGTTCGGCACCCTGGGGGCCAAGCAGGTCATCCGTGATGTCGGCAAGGTCATGAATATCCCGTCAAGGGATACGGACATGCTGGCGCGGATGATTCCCAATACACCGCGCATCACCCTGAACGAAGCCCTGCAGCGCAGCCCGCGGCTGAA
>JAFWEA010000189.1 GCA_017543005.1 Solobacterium sp.
GAAGATGCCCCGAAAGCCATCGGGTCAAAAGAATTCCCGCTCTGGTATTACCTGCGTCATGACATGCAGGCCAACAAGCTGGCCGACAATATCCTGCGCCAGGATGAAAACTCCGTGAAGGTCCTGCTGGGCCTGGGCATGAACTACCGCATGTTCACCGGCGATACCCGTTATATCGAAGCATTGAAGAAACTCGAGATGTTCGTTGATGTTGACGTGTTCCTGTCGGATACGGCCAAGTACGCGGACATTGTCCTGCCGGCCTGCACATCGCTGGAACGGGAACAGTTCATTTCCTACCCCGGCGGCATGGTCTGGTATACAAACAAGGCCATTGAACCGCTCGGTGAGGCAAAGTCCGATCCGGAGATCCTCTCCCTGCTGGCGCAGCGCATGGATCTGGATGACCCGCTGCTCAAGAGCGGCTATGATGCCTGTGTCCGGCATATTATCCGTGATCTGCCGATCACCGTTGAAGAACTCAAGGCGGCTGACCTGCCGTTCAAACTGCCTGGCTTTACCCCGTATGAAATCGGCAGCACCCTGGAAAAAGGCCTGCCGACGCCGACCGGGAAACTCGAGCTGTATTCGGAGATCATCGCCGCTCATCCGGAATGGGGTCTCGATCCCCTGCCCACCTACACACCGCCGTACAACCCGGATCCGGAAAAGTATCCGTTCCGGCTGTGTGCCGGGGCCAGAATCCCGAATGCCATTCATTCCCGGCTGCACGATCTGCCCTGGGAGCGGAACCTTCTGCCGGAACCTTCGGTGGAGATGAGCATGGAAGATGCCGAGGCGCTCGGCATTGAACTGGGAGATGACGTGGAGATCGTAACCGACATCGGTTCCCTGACCTTCAAGGCCATTCCGACGGCAACCATCATGGCAGGTGACGTCTTCATCTATCACGGCTACCGGGAAAAGGATATCAACAGCATCCTTAACGGAGACAACCTTGATCCATATTCCGGGTTCCCGGCTTACCGCAGTGCCTACTGCAATATCAGGAGGATATCATGACACTGAAACTTGAACTGGATCTGGCAAAATGCTGTGCCTGCGGGGCCTGCGCCATTGCCTGCATGGATCAGAATGATATTGATCTGTCCACCGGCGTCCGGCCGTTCCGCACAGTCTTCCGTCAGGAGACCCGGCGGACGGGCGAAATCGCCTACTATTCCATGGCCTGCATGCACTGCGACAATGCGCCCTGCGTGACCGCCTGCCCTTCCGGCTGCCTCTACAAGGACAGCGAAACGGGCCTGACCCTGTATGACAACACCTACTGCATCGGCTGCCACAGCTGTGCCATGGCGTGCCCGTTCGGGGCCCCGACCTTCGGCCCGGACAACAAGATGCGCAAGTGCGACGGCTGCATCGACCGGATCAGAGCCGGACTCCTGCCGGCCTGCGTCAAGGGCTGCACCTTTGATGCATTGAAGCTGGTGCATACGGAAGACGAGCAGCTGCCGTTTGAGCGCTCACTGGTCGCCCAGTGCGCCGTGCTGTCCGAAAGCCAGAAGTAATCATTAAAACAACTGAATATTGTATTTCGAACATATTCTCCTAAAGGAAACCATGGAAATATGTCTGAGCCACATGCTCACGGGTATGCGGGGAAACCCGCATGCCTTCCGTGTTTGAAAAGAAATACCCGCATCATGCCCTGATCAGGTA
>JAFWEA010000190.1 GCA_017543005.1 Solobacterium sp.
CGGATAGCGCACCCCGCCGGTTGCCCCGACAACGTTCACACTGGCTGTCGACAGGCCGAGAATCGAGCTGTAAGCCGTAGACGGCAGGCTGCCCGGCGCAAAGCACATGGTCATCACCAGGTAGGTCACATAACCGCTCAGGGCAGAGATGATCGAGGTGGCACTGCCAGCCTTGCGGGTCACCAGACGGATCAGAAACAGCAGCGGGTAATTCGTCACCAGGAACGACCCGATGCGTATCATCGCTTCGGCCAGGGCCAGGATGATCGTGTTGTGCACGCTGATCAATGACGAAAATGCCGGGTTGGACAGCAGATTGCCCAGGCCCAGCAGGAACATCGCCGCGAACAGCACGCCGATGGGGAACTGCAGAACTTCATATAACGAATGCCAGTTGCGCATGTAATTTCTCCGTTGCCTATTTTATCATCATTGCCGGACCGGCACAAACTCAGAACAGTGTTTTCAGCCGTTCAAAGTACGAGATCCGCCGGCCCCGCCGTACTCTGACACTGCGGCCCGGGCTCATCCGGACCGTCACGCGCTGAATGTCATCCAGCGGCTGCACGGCATTGTCACTGCCCAGCAGGGCGCCCTGAAAGCTTTCGGCGCGGAATTCGATCTCGGCCGTATTCTTCAGCACCAGCGGCGAACCCAGCGACCGGTAGCGGGAATGATGGATGCCGGAAATCTCGCACAGTTCAATGACCGGCAGCCCTTCCGCCAGCACCGCACCCCGCAGCGACCGGTTGTAGGCCGTGCTGCCCAGCTGCGTGCAGACGCACATGCCGGTGCCCCGGTACGTTTCAAACTTTTCGCCGTTGATATAGATTTCCATGACCTGGGTCCGGGCCGCATTCTCAATGCGGATCTCATTGACCGCATAGGTCCGGCCGCTGGCTGATACGCTCTCCAGCAGCGGCAGCCGCACTTCCTCGGTTTTCCCGTCCAGGAAGACCTGCAGGAACTCCTCCAGCTCGCTTTCCCGGTAATCCGTGCAGAAGCCCAGCGTTCCGGTGTGCAGGCCATAGAAAGTCACATTTTCCAGCTGGTTCAGATACTGCCGCACCGCATAGAGAAACGTCCCGTCCCCGCCGATGACAAAGACGGTCTCCGGGACTTCCGCTTCAACATAGCCGGCCGCGGTCAGCCGCTGCCGGATTTCTTCCTCCAGGGTAGCCGAGTGTTCATCTTTTCTGGTCACAAAAGCAAATGTATTCATATGCAAAAGTATACTACACATCCCGGGATTTCCCGGCTTTTCATTGACTGACGGAAGTTTTTTTCATTTATTTATGTGTTTATGTCCTTATATAATATGTATGGAGGAAAGAACAATGAAAAAACAATTTTTACTCTCTGCCGCCCTGGCCGTTGTCCTGGCCGGCTGCGGATCCAAGGCTCCGGAGAAGCTCAACATCACCGGTTACTATGAAATGACCGGCATGGTCAACGGCGGCGAAGCGATGGACCAGGCAACCTTCGACCAGGTGAAGGAAATGGGTTTGCCCCTTTGCATGGATGTCTACGAAGACGGTACTGCCGAGCTGAATGTTCTGGGTGACATTACCGAACTGACTTATGACGTGGATGCCATGAAATTCTATATTGACAAGGAAGAACTGGATTTCACCTATGAAGAAGGTGTCCTCACCCTCACACAGAATGATGATTCCCTGACCTTCGTACTGGCTGACAAACCGGCGTCTACCCCGACCCCGGCTGCCGCGTGGCCGGAAGACACCGGCGCCGCAAAACGGGCCGGCATGGCCGACATCGGCTTCTTCAACCTGCCGGAAAACTGGGTGGATGAGAGTGAAACCGATGATCCGAACGCCATCACCCTGCATTACTGGTCTGCCGACGGCACTTACAGCGTCATGGCTTATAGTTACAGAAAAGATGAATGGGAACCGTTCGGCAGCCAGTTCGGCGAGGTCTCTACCTGGATTGACCAGACAGCCAGAACAACCGCTTCCGATTATGCCGACATACTGAACAGTGAAATCTATGATCTGCCGGTCTTCATTGCCGGATATGAGGGCAGCCGGGCTGACCTGACGTTCAATGACGATTCCGCCCTGACCAACATCATCTTCAAGGATGACGCCGAAACAATTCATATTCTTACTTTTGAAACATTCACTGCGGACGCCTGCGCCCACATGGATGATCTCATCAATTATGTGGTTGACAGCTTCTCGGTCACTCAGTAATTCCTTCGGCTCCGGTTTTCCGGGGCCGTTTTTCATTCTTTGTGAGCACAGCGGCATGAACCCGCTATAATAGCGGGGTGGAGGAATTCATGATATGAAAAACGCAATTGTACTGGCGGCCGGCAAGGGAACCCGCATGCACTCGGATGTGCCGAAGGTGTTGCACAAGGTCTGCGGCATGCCCATGGCGGAAGTCATTGTCAAAATGCTGAAACAGGCCGGCACCGACCGGATTGTGGCCGTGACCGGCTTTGGCCATGAGCTGGTTGAAGCAGCGCTGGCCGGTCAGTGTGAATTTGCCCTGCAGGAACCGCAGCTGGGCACCGGGCACGCCGTCATGCAGGCCCGCCAGCTGGCTGAGGACGACGGGCTGACCCTGGTGGTCAACGGCGATGCGCCCTGCCTGAAGCCGGAAACGCTGAACCGGCTCTATGATGCCCTGAGCGATGCTGATATGGCGGTGCTGACCGTCTCGCTGGATCAGCCGGGGGCCTATGGCCGCATTGTGCGCAAGGCCGACGGCAGTCTGGACAAAATCGTCGAGTTCAAGGACTGCACGGAAGAAGAAAAAGCCATCCGGGAAGTCAACGCCGGTTTCTATGCGTTCCGCAACCGTGCCCTGTTTGATCATCTGGGCGAACTGTCCGACAACAATGCCCAGAAGGAATACTATATCACCGACATGGTCCAGATCCTGCTCGGTCATGGCCTGCGGGTAGCGGCCGTCGAGTCGGATGACCCGGAAGAAGTGCGCGGCGTCAACGACAATGCCGAACTGGCCAAAGCCGCAAAGATCCTGCAGCACCGCATCAACACCGCCTGGATGAAGAAAGGCGTCACCATCACCGACCCGGAAACGGCCTACATCGGCCCCGATGTCATTATCGGCAAAGATGTCACCATCGGCCCCGGTGTCACCCTGTACGGCAGCACTTCCATCGGCGACCGCTCGGTCATCATGCCGGGCTGTCAGCTGACTGATACCGCTGTCGGAACAGACTGCACCGTCCATACCTCGGTTATCTGCGGACGTACCCTTGCAGATAAAACCATAATTCAGCCTTATACTTATCTTCGAAATCATTGATTTTCTTATGGCATTATCCGCACATACCTGTAAAATAGATGTTGTCAAAGGGGAAATGACATGGACAAAGAAACGATTATTTTCGCATTAACCTCCAGCAATGAACTGGCCCGGAAGATTGCCGACAGTCTCCGGCTCCCGCTCGGCCAGATCCAGGTCGATCACTTCGCCGACGGAGAAATCCTCGTCACACCGAAGGAAACGGTCCGCGGCCGCTCCGTCTTCGTGATCCAGTCCACCTGCCCGCCGGTCACCGAGCGGCTGATGGAAGTCCTGGTCTGCATCGATGCCCTGCGCCGTGCTTCGGCCCGGGAAATCAATGTCATCATGCCGTATTACGGTTATGCCAGACAGGACCGCAAGGCCAGCCCGCGCCAGCCGATCACAGCCAAGCTCGTCGCCGATCTGATCCAGACCGCCGGCGCTGACCGGGTTGTCACGGTTGACCTGCACGCCGCCCAGATCCAGGGTTTCTTCAATATCCCGACCGATGATCTGACCGCCGTGCCGCTGCTGTCCTACTATTTCACAGGGGATGAATTCAAGAATCAGAACCTGGTGGTTGTCTCACCGGATCACGGCGGTGTCGTCAGAGCCCGCCGCATGGCTGAAATCCTCAACGCGCCGATCGCCATCGTCGACAAGCGCCGTCCGCGGGCCAACGAAGTCGAAGCCCAGTCGGTCATCGGTGACATCGAAGGCAAGACCTGCATCGTTGTGGATGACATCTGTGATACAGCCGGATCGCTCGTTGCGGCCTGCAAGATCCTGAAAGAACACGGGGCCGGCGATATCTACACCGCCATCACCCACGGTGTCTTCTCGCGGGATGCCCTGGAGAAGATCGAAAATTCCGTCATCAAGCAGATGGTCGTCACCGACACCATCCCGCTGCCGGAAAATTTCCTTGAGAGAACACACAAGATTCAGCAGGTATCCATCGCCGATATGATTTCGGATACCATCGATGCCATCTCGAACCACAAGTCGGTGGCCAAGGTCTATCAGAGATACGACAAAAAGAAGTAATCGTTCCATACAAAACCGCTCATCTGTCATGAGCGTTTTTTGTCATTTCCGCAGGTCCGTTTCATTTTCAGTTTGCCGAATCTGCCATATAATATAGACACAGATTTTCAGGAGGTACATCAATGACCAACAGACCTCACTCCCGCAAGCGCGGGGAAGCGACTTCCTCGGGAAGCGTTAACAGACGCGGCGATGGCCTGAATTCAGGCCGGGTCGGAAGAGATTCCGGCCGCACCGGCAACTCCCTGAACAACGGCCGTGAACAGGCTCACCAGGACCGCCGGGATACAAATGACCGGGATACCTTCAACCGCACCCCGGTCCAGCGCGGCATGATGGGCGGCGGCTCTAACTACAGCCGGCGGCGCCGCGGCGGTGGCGGCGGCATCATCCGCATCATCGTCTTTATCCTGCTGGTCCTGCTTGTCATGAACATGTTCGGCAGCTGCAGCAGCAGTTACACGTCGTCCACCACGCCGGCCCCGGCCCCCAAGACCCCGGTGCCGACCCAGACGACAGCCAATGTACTGACCGGATACAACCCGCCGACCACAACCTATACCCAGGTTGACTCGGAAGAGCTCAATACCACCGAAGTCAGCGGCGTGCGCGAAAAGTTCACGAAGCTGAAGGGCAACGGCCAGGATACCGTCACCATCATGATTTACATGTGCGGTTCCGACCTGGAAACCAATTACGGCATGGCCACCTCGGACCTGAACGAAATGCTGTACGCCGATCAGGCCGACAACGTCAATATCGTCGTTGAGACCGGCGGCGCCCGGAAGTGGAACAACTCCGTGATCTCCAACCGGGTCAATGAACGGTACAAGATCATGTCCGGCCGGCAGATTGCCCGCCTGGCTTCGCTGGATGACCGGACCATGTCCGACCCGGCCAACCTGACTGATTTCATCCGGTTCAGTGCCCAGAACTTCCCGGCCGACCGGTATATGCTCATCCTGTGGGATCACGGCGGCGGATCGGTCACCGGTTACTGCCATGACCAGAAGCACACCGGCACCACCATGACCGTACCGAAGATTGCCAAGGCCCTCGGTGATTCCGGCATCAAGTTCGATATCGTCGGCTTCGACGCCTGCCTGATGGCCAATGCGGAAACCGCGGTTGCGGTCGCCCCGTATGCGGACTACCTGCTCGCTTCGGAAGAAACCGAACCGGGCACCGGCTGGTACTACACGAACTGGCTGAGCCGGCTGGCTGCGAACACATCCATGCCGACCACCGAATTGGGCAAGCAGATCATCGACGACTTCATCATCCAGTCGGCCCGCACCTCCAGCCGGGACAAGACTTCCCTGTCCCTGGTTGACCTGGCCGAATTCGATGCGGTTGTCCCGACTGCCCTGAAGAACTTTGCCGTGGAAATCAACACGGATATCGAACAGGAAAACTATCAGCCGATTGCGGATGCCCGCTATGTCACCAAGGAATTTGCCCAGTCCACCCGGATTGACCAGATTGATATCGTGCACTTCTGCCAGAATCTCAATTCTCCGGAATCCCTGGCCCTGGCGGAAGCGGTGCAGTCCTGCGTGAAGTACAACCGCACCAACAACATGAACAATGCCTACGGCATGAGCATCTACTTCCCGTATTCCTCGCTGAAATCCGTCTCGGTCATGTCCGGCATCTATGAGAATATCGGCATGTCCGAATACGGCAGCGCCGTCCGTTCCTTTGCCGGTCTGCAGGCCGGCGGCCAACTTGTCACCGGCACCGGGCAGAACAACCTGTTCAACATCCTCGGCGGCAGCGGCTCCTACAGCGGCTCTTCCACCCAGACCATTTCCAGTGAGGACATCCTGAACCTGCTGATGGGCACCACCCAGGCCCCGGCACAGTCCAGTTCCTACGGCAACTCCCTGAACAGCCTGCTGGGCGGCGGGAGTATCTCCACGGAAGACATCATGCTGCAGCTGATCTCCGGCATGCTGTCCAACCGGGCCAACGTCGTTGATACAAGCGAGCTGGAACTGACCGAAGTCAACGGTCACAAGGTTGTTTCCCTGAGCGAGGAAACCTGGGCCCTGATCCGTTCCATCGAACAGAGTGTCTTCGTTGATGACGGCACCGGCTATATCGACATGGGTCTGGACAATGTCTTCGACTTCGACGAAGCCGGCAACCTGCTGGCCGAATATGACGGCAACTGGATGTCATTGGATGACAACCCGGTCGCCTACTACATGATCAGCGATGAATATGTCGATGACAGCAACTACCGCACCACCGGCTATGTGCCGTGCCTGGTCAATGACCAGAAGGCCCACCTGCTGATCGAATTCACCCCGGAGAATCCGGACGGTGTCGTATACGGCGTCCAGAATGTCTATGATGACGGCGTGGAAGCCAGAATCTACCAGCTGGTCGTTGATGATGAGGAACATGACGCCGATGTCATCACCTTCATCGCCGACTACTACGATTACCAGAACAATTTCGATGATGTCTATAAGATCAGCGATCCGATCCCCTATGACGGTGAGCTGACCGTCGGCACCTTCCACATCGCCGGCCAGGGCACACTGTTCGGATATCGGCTGACCGATATCTACAACACCGAGCTGCGCACCCCGATGCAGACTTACAGCGAATAAAACACATACGATCCTGCCCAGTGCAGGATCGTTTTTTCATTTCCGCAATATGCTAAACTATGCTCAGGAGGAATCCCGATATGTTCAGAGAAATGCGCAGATTCAAACAGCAGATCACGACCGAAGAGTGCATCGAAGTGCTCAAAAAGGGCAAGCGCGGCGTGCTCAGCGTCCTCGGTGATGATGATTATCCATATGGTATTCCGGTCGATTATCTCTATGACGAGGAAAGCGGCAATATTTACTTCCATGGCGCCCCGGTCGGTCACAAGATCGACGCCATCACCAGGCATGACAAGGTCTGCTTCACCATCTTCGACAACGAGGAATTCCGGGAAGGTGACTGGGCTGCCTGGGTCCGCAGCATCATCGTCTTCGGCCGGGCCACGGTCATTGAAGACTATGACAAGCGGCTCGCAGTCGTCCGCCGCATCGGCCTGAAGTACTATCCGACCGTTGCCGAAGTGGATGAGGAAATGGCTGTCGCTGCCCACCGGGTCGCCGCCATTGAACTGAAGCCGGAGCACATCACCGGCAAACTGGTGCACGAGAAATAAAAACAGCGGATCTCCCCTCATTGGAGAGATCCGTTTTTTTCAGCGGAAGTAGGTATCCCGGCCGGGATCCCCGATCGCTTCGGCATATTTCAGCGTATCGAAGTGCTCATGCAGAAGTGATGCGGTCTTTTCCCGGTCCTGCCGGCGCAGGGCCTTGCATATGGCCTTGTGTTCCCTGATCAGCACGGGAATGCGCTTTGTCGAGCGGACTTCGAGATTCCGCCACCGCCGCAGATGAATGTACTCATCTTCCAGCAGTGCCCTCACAGCCTGCCGTCCGGCCGCCTCCATCAGAATCTGGTGAAAGCTGTCATCAGCCTCGAAATAAGCCTGTATATCATTTTTGTCAGCGGCTTCTTTCTGCTTTTCTATCTGCTTCTGCATCTGTTTCGCTGCCGTTTCAGCCAGATCATCATCGGCCATCACCTGCATCGCGGCTGCTGTTTCCGCCGCTTCCCGCAGAAAGAGAATGTCTCCGATCAGCTGCAGATCAATCAGCGAAACATAGGATCCCCGCTGCGGATATACTTCCAGCAGGCCCTTCTGCCTGAGCATGACGAAAGCGCCCCGCACCATGTGTCTGGTGCAGCGGTATGTCTCACAGAGACTGTGCTCGCTGAGCAGGTCTCCCGGCATGTATTCCAGATTTACGATCTTTTCCAGCAGGTCCTGATAGATATCATCGCTGCTGATCATGGATCTTTCCTGCAGTCTGTTCATGTATTGATTGTATCCTTTGTGCTGTTTCTCTTTAATCAGCAGAATCAGCCGATCCGGGTGACATCCGTCGCTTCTCCTGCCGCAATCATGGCCTCAATCTGTTCCGGCGTATAGCCCAGTTCAGCCAGCACCTGCCTGGTATCCTGACCGAGGAAATGAGCCGGGGCATAGTCCGGCAGCGGGGTGTCCTGAAACATGACCGGGGTCCGCACCATCCGGCGGGTATTCCCGTTGGGGAAGACCACATCTGTCAGGATATCACTGGCCATGGCCTGCTCATCATTCAGAATTTCATCCCATGTCTGGCAGACCGCAAACGGCAGGTCGGCCTTTTTCATCTGGGCAATCCAGTAGGCAACATCATGTTTTGCCACTTCCTCGTTGAATATCCTGTCCCACTCATCCAGATGCCCGGCCACCAGATTGACCTGCGGATAGAACCGCGGATCATCCACCAGGTCCGGCCGGTCCAGGGCATCCCTGACAAACCGGTTGAACAGTTTGTCATAAGCCGGCAGGGAGAACATGAACCAGCGTCCGTCTGCTGTCCGGCGGGCCGAATTCAGCGGATTTGTCAGTTCCGCCTTGCGGATCGGATACTGCGTGGAACTGTCACCGTACTGACTGGCAATCAGATACAGCGATACATCCCAGACGCCGCTGTGGTACAGACTGACTACGACCTTGTCACCGCGCCCGGTTTTTTCCGCCCGGTAAAGAGCCGCCAGAATGCCGGAAGCCAGGTTCATCGCCACCTGGTGATCACCGAAGCCGGCCAGCGGCAGCATCGGTTCGCTGTCCCGGTCATACAGTGTCCCCATAACTCCGGAATGCGCAAAATACGCAGTAAAGTCAAAACCGGGAAGATCTTTGTCCGGACCTTTTTCGCCGTATCCCGACACAATCCCGTAGATCAGTTTCGGATATTTTTTCTTCAGCGTATCGTAATCCAGCGCCGCCCGCTCAAGGGCCGGCTGCCGCCAGTTTGTCACAAATACATCGGCTTCAGCGATCAGCTTCTCCAGTGCTTCCCGGCCGGCAGAGCTCTTCGTGTCCAGCGTGATGCATCGCTTGCCGGTGTTCTCCAGGGTAAAACTGGTATCCTCGGGATCGCCGAACGGCCGGCCCTCATTGACTGCCGTATAGCGCAGATCATCACCCCTGGGGCGCTCCACCTTGATGACATCCGCACCCAGATCTGCCAGATAGCGGGCACAGCACGGGGCCGCGATAAAGGTTGCCAGTTCCACCACTTTTACACCGGTCAGCGGTCTTTCGTTCATTTCCGTCATAATTCCTCCCTGCGCAGCTGAACCATCTCCCGGAATGTTTCCAGGATGGTTCCGGCCTGCTCATAACCGGTCATCTGCCGGTCTGTTTCAATCTCAGTCACGATCAGCCCGGCCTCTTCACAGGCCCGGCGCACCAGCGGTGCATCAAACTCCTCCGGATCACAGAACTTTGTCATCAGCAGGATGACTCCGGCCGCATCGTGCTGCTTTGCCAGTCCGGCAATATATTCCGGACGCTTCTTGTCCGGGTCATAGAGCACGGAACAGTGATCATGCCGGCAGAACCGGTCAGCCAGATCATGCAGCGGATCATCCCCGATCACGATGTCTGTCCGGTACTGTCTGCTTTCCGCCGCCACATCATCTGCCACGATCTGCAGTCCATTGTCATCAAAGCACTGCAGCAGGGCCGGGGCATCCGCCAGGATCCCGGCCGTAACAACCCGGATTTTCTCTCCCTCCGGCCGGGTATTTTTCAATTCTCTCAGCAGCTCTTCAAGCAGCTCCGTGTGTTCCTCAACCCGCATGAAGAAGGCGCTGCGGAATACTGCCGAGCGGTCCCTGGCGCTGATCTGCGGCAGGGCTGCCATCGCTTCCGAGACTTCCCGCATCATGGCATTGTGCCGGTTGTATGCCGCCAGGGAGGCCTGCAGTGCCGCAGGGCTGAAGGATTGTCCTGTGATCTTCTCCAGGTCGCTGATCACCCGTTCATAGCCGGCTCTTGTAAAATCGCGGGCATATGCCGGCCGGCGGTTCTGCGGCCCGACCACAGGCACATACGGGATGGCCGGCACGGCATATTTCCAGTTTTCTCCCAGCACTTTCAGTGAATCGCACTGACCGGGAATGATAATGGCACTGGCCCCGGCATAGTCTCCCCGCATGCCCAGTTCCGTGATGCTCTGGACAATCGAGCAGATAAAGGCCGGATAATATCGTTTGGCTTCGTTCAGCCGCACATCGGCTCCCCACACACCCATCGGGACAAAGCCCATGGAATGAACGATTTCATACGGTCCGTAAACAGGGGCCATCAGCACGATCTTCTGACCTTCCGCAAGATACTTATCCTTCATCTTCAGCGGGTCAGCGGCTGTCTCCCTGAATTTCTTCATAATCGTTTCAATCATCTGCACCAGCCTCCTTCCGGGATGCCATGATTTCCGTAAGTCCCTGAACCCGGGTGTCATACTGGGCCTCGGAGAAGTTGCGCGGATCGGCCTGGTCACCGTCAAAACTGACGACCGGGATACCGCACTCCTCACCGATCTGCCGGCTCATTTCGTACATGAAGCCGCTCCAGAGCTTGCAGGAACGGTTGGTATGCACCAGCAGGCCTTCCGCATGATTGTCCTTTGCAAGTTTGATGCGCTTGTCCCTGGCATATTCCAGACAGATGGCATTCGGCACCTTTGCATAAGCCCGGCACATATCTTCAAAATCCTCATAGATGAATCCGAAGGCATCGGCGTAGATGGTCGTAACCATATTGATGCCGCGGTTCCGCAGACCGTGCGAAGTCACCCGCAGCCAGGGCCAGCAGGCAATGCCTTCAAACATGATCCTGTATTTTTCTTCCCCGCGGAAGGTACTGCGGCCGGCCGCATGATTTTCCTCATATTCTTTCTGCAGGGTTTCCATCGCTTCTGCCGCTTCCGGCTTGCCGCGGGCCGTGACCATGACAGCCATGTGATTCAGCAGGTCAAAGCCGTTGAACGGAGACGGTTCATAATGGGCTGCCGCGGTTGCGGCCAGCCAGGCCCGGCTTGTCCGTCCGGAAATCTCCCGCACCTGTTCATACCGTTCCCAGCTCCACACCCGGCCGGTGATCTGTTCCAGCCGCTCAATGGCATCCAGGAACTGGGCCTTGATATATGCCGTTTCGGCATCATTGACCTCATAGTCCGGATTAAACGGAATATCGATCATGATCAGCGGAATCCCCAGCTCTGCCGAGAGGTTTTCATACCACTTGATCATGCAGCTGCAGATATTGCTGCAGCACAGGAGATAATCCGGCAGCGGCATGGGCTGTTCCTCTGCCTCTGCCCCGCCGGCGAAAGCCAGCGATATTCTGGCATAGGCACAGATATCATTGGAATAGCCTTTCCCTTCCGCGATGCTGCAGAGCCGTTCGCCGCCGCCCCGGGCCGCAATCGCTGCCGCCTGATTCTCCGGATAACACACATACAGACCCAGTGTCTCCGGAATTTCCACCGGGAAATTGCTGGAACACCAGCCGATCAGCTCACCACGCTGCTTTGCTTCATTTACATCGTCGTAGGCTTTCTTCGCGATCATGTTCAGCTTGTATCTGGCTGAATTCGGATCCGGTGCCGGTCTTGTTTTTTTCTGTTCACTCATGACCTGTCACTCCTTTCTCTGCCCGGTCCATGGCATAATGGGCTGCTCCGAGCGCCCCGGTCAGCTGAGCAAGAGGAGAATACCGGATCGTCACTCCGAGTTCTTTCTCCAGTGCCTGCCGCACACCGCCGTTACCCGCTACACCGCCGCTCATGCATATCTGTTCCTCTATGCCGGCCCGTCTGGCCAGCGCTGCCGTGCGCACCGCCACCGACCGGCATATACCGCGGATCAGGGCCGGTATCTCTGCTCCTTTTGCCAGCTGCGAAATCACTTCCGATTCGGCAAACACCGTGCATGTGCTGGAAATTTCCAGGGTCTCTTCCGTCAGGGCAGCCTGTTTCTCCAGATCGCTGACATCCATCTGCAGAATCGCAGCCATGACCTCCAGGAATCTGCCGGTGCCGGCTGCACACTTGTCATTCATCAGAAAACTGATGAGGCGGCCATTGCCATCCAGCCTGAGAACCTTGGCATCCTGCCCGCCGATATCAATCACCGTGCGGGCCCCGGGAAACAGTTCGTGTGTCCCCCTGGCATGACAGCTCATCTCGCTCATCCTTGCGTCCGCCGGCTCATAGGTGTTCCGGCCATACCCGGTCACGACCGTGTAACCGATGTCAGCTTCTGTGAGTCCCGCTTCACTGAGCAGGGTGCTGCGCACCTGCTGCGGACCACCCGTTCCGGTACCGGCATGCACCAGAAAAGAACTGACAATCTCACGTCTATCATTCAGGATGATCCCTTTGGAAGTCGTGGAACCGATATCTATTCCCATTGCGTATTTCATATCATCACCGCTTTCAGTGTATCATCTTGTCGGCTTGTCGACCAGTTTTCGATATAAAATTTAAGTCCGGCCTGTTGCCGGACTGTATGTTTCAGAAACAGCGCTGCCGTCTGGCCCGCCGGCACTCTTCAATATGCCCGCACCGATAGCACAGTTCATTGTCGCAGATGCCGTCACTGCGGAAATACGAGAGAATGTTGTTTACGGTTGTTTCGGCGATATTGTTCAGGGCCTCCTCGGTCAGGAAAGCCTGATGCGAGGTCACGATGACATTGGGCATGGAGATCAGCCGGGCCAGCACATCATCACTCATGATGTGCCCGGACAGATCGTTGAAGAAGATATCCGCTTCCTCTTCATAGACATCCAGGCAGGCTGCCCCGATCCGGCGCTCCTTGATGCCGTTCAGCAGGGCTTCCGCATCCACCAGGGCCCCGCGGGATGTGTTGATCAGCACAACCCCCTTCTTCATCAGATCAATGGCCCGTGCATCGATCATATGCCGGGTTTCTTCCGTCAGCGGGCAGTGCAGCGAAATCACATCACTGCGCTTCAGCAGCTCATCCAGTTCCGTATATTTGATGCCGCTGTCCGGTTTCGGGAACCGGTCATAGGCCAGTACATGCATGCCGAATCCCTTGCAGATATCCGCGAAGATCATGCCGATCTTGCCGGTGCCGATCACTCCGACCGTTTTGCCATGTAGGTCAAACCCGGTCAGTCCGTTCAGGGAGAAGTTGAATTCCCTTGTCCGGATGTACGCCTTATGAATCCGGCGCACAGATGTCAGCAGCAGCGCCATGGCATGCTCGGCCACCGAATACGGAGAGTATGCCGGTACATGGACGACATGGATTTTTCCGAAGGCATGCCGGATATCCACATTGTTGTACCCGGCGGAGCGCAGGGCGATCAGTTTCACCCCGCCCTCGTACAGCCGGTCAATCACGGCGGCATTCACCGTGTCATTGACAAAGACGCACACAGCCTCACATCCGTCTGCCAGGGCTGCGGTCTCTTCCGTCAGGCGCGTTTCGAAGAAACGGAATTCAATATCATGTTCTTTCCCGTACCGCTCAAAGGCCGGCCGGTCATACGGTTTTGTATCAAAGAATGCAATTCTCATATATCCTCCTTTTCCTGTATGCAGGAATGTCATTATCTGATCTGACGTCATTCTGACATATGTACCCTGCACTTTCAACGAAACCGCACAGCAGAAAAAATCATCCTAGCCGATATGATCATCTTTATCGCATGTTTCATATGTTCTCTGAAGCAGAAACAGTCTCTGCAGAATAATAGAAAAGGCAGCCCGCAGGCTGCCAAGGATCTCAGATCGGTAAAAAACTTTCTGAATTATTGATTATTTGAGCAGTTCGTTGACCTTAGCCTGAACAGCTTTGTAGTCATAACCGGCAGCTGTCAACTTGTCGATTCTTTCCTGACCGTTGCCCCAGTTGCCGCGGATAACTTCCTTGGCGATTTCTTCCAGCGGCTTCAGTCCTGCCGGAGCAGCAGCCGGCTTGCCGGACATGATTTCGTTGACCTTGGCCTGAACGGTTGCATAGTCATAACCGGCAGCTGTCAGCTTGTCGATTCTTTCCTGACCATTTCCCCAGTCGCCATGAATGACTTCCTTGGCAACAACATCAACAGCCTTGAGGGCCGGAGCAGCCGGCTTGACTTCAACGGCCGGCTTGATCGGTGTGGCAGCCGGTTTCGGAGCAGCAGGCTTAACGGCTGTAGCAGCGGGTTTCGGAGCAGCCGGCTTGACAGCTGTGGCAGCCGGTTTTGCGGCAGGCTTAACAGCAGCAGGCTTGACTTCTTCCTTCTTTTCGTCCTTCTTCTTGCCAAGAGCAGCAATGTCAGCAGCAGTTACACCACTTGCGCTCTGTGTCGGGTCGTTTGTGTCCTTCTTCTTGAACAGATCTTTCAATGCCATGATATTTCCTCCTTCAATATGAGTTACAAGAGATCCTTCTGTAATTAATGTAACACGTTTTTAATCCAAATTTCTTAATTTCGCCGAACATTTATCCCCCTTACGGGTAGTTTTTTTCAGTCGGATTCATGCATGTTATAATGCCTGTGTAAAAGGAGGATAATTCCATGGATAAAATTACCGTTTACGGCAGCAATGTCTGCCCGGGCACACTTGCTTTTCTGAATATTCTGACTTCCAATCATTATATGCCGGTCTTTATAAACGTCACCGGCTCCATCACCCTGCTGAAGGAATTCATGTACCTGCGTGACACCGAAGCCTGCTTCGACGGCCTGCGCGGCACCACGAGCATCGGCTTCCCGCTGATCAAGATGCCGGACGGCACCTACACCAGAGACTACAAAAAGGTCCTGGAATCCATCGGCATTGACGCTGACTTCTCTTTCCGGTAAGCAGTACAGCCCGGTCCGGCAGGTACCGGGTTTTTTTATGCGGCGGTTTCCCCTCTGGCATGCGCAGTTACGGATTTTTACTATATCATGAATAG
>JAFWEA010000191.1 GCA_017543005.1 Solobacterium sp.
CCGAGGAACCGGTGACAGCACCGATGAAAGAACCTGAACCTGCCCCGCAGCAGGCCGTTGTGGAAACACCGGCGGAAGCCCCGGCCCCGGCGGCCCCGATTACCGTTCCGGAACCGGCGGAAAATGCGGTGCGTGAATATAACGTATTGGAAATCGTTTCCCTGCTCGTACAGTGCCGCAAGGACTGCAAGACAGCCGATCAGAACAGCCTGGCGGTGCGCATTACCGGCATTCCGGCCGACCGTTACGCGGCCATGCTCAGACAGACGGAGATCAAGGCCAGCGGTGACGACTGCATCCTGCTGGGCTGCTCCAGTGATGCCGTGGCCCGCAACATCAACGAAGAATCCTTCAACCGGGAATTCTACGAATGGCTGAAACAGAACGGTGTGGACCGCATGCCGTTTGCCGTAACCAACAGCACCTATGACGAAGCGGTGCAGGAATTCGTGCGGCTGCGGAAAGAAAACGCCCTGCCGCCGGCCATGCCGGTTGTCCGTTATGTCAAACAACAGGAAGAACAGAAACAGGAAACCCTGGAAGACAGGGCCCGGAATCTGTTCGGAGATATGCTCGAAATCGCGGAAGGAGAATAACCATGGATTTCAACAAACTGATGCAGCAGGCCCAGGAAATGCAGCGGCAGATGGGCCGGATCGAAGAAGAACTGCAGGCCACCGAATATATCGGCAGTGCCGGCGGGGACGGCGTGACCGTTAAGGTCAACGGCGGCCTTGAGGTGCTGGAAGTCAATATTGACGAGGAACTGCTGGAAAAAGACAACCGGGAGATGCTCCAGGACATGATCCTGATCGCCGTCAATGACGCGCTGGATCAGGCCAGCCAGGATCGTCAGGACAAGCTCGGTGTCATGACACAGGGGATGAATATCCCGGGAATCAAGTGATGTACCCGGTCAGTCTGCAGAAACTGATCGAAAGCTTCCGGATGCTGCCGGGGGTCGGGGAAAAAACCGCGGAACGGTATGCCCTGCTGATTACCGAAAAAGATCCCGAGGAAGTCAGGGAATTTGCCCAGGCTCTGATGGATGTGAAGACAAAACTCCATCACTGCCGGATCTGCGGCAATCTCTGCGAAGATGACGAATGTTCCATCTGCCGGGATACGGAACGCAATCACCGCCAGATCTTCGTGGTCCAGTCCGCCAAGGATGTGCTGGCCATGGAAAAGACAGGCGAATATCACGGTGTATACCATGTTCTGAACGGTCTGATCTCTTCATCCCGCGGCATTATGCCGGAGGATCTGAATATCGATGCGCTTGTGGCCCGGGCCAAAGAAGCTGATGAAGTCATCCTGGCCACCAGTGCAACCCTTGACGGAGAAACAACAGCCATGTATCTTGACCGGCTGCTGAAGCGGGAATGCCCGGACATCCTGGTAACCCGTATTGCCCATGGTCTGCCTTCCGGAGGAATGCTGGACTATGCTGATGAAATGACCTTGATCCATGCTCTGTCTGACCGGCGGAGAATGGGCTGATTCATGTGGAGGGAAAAAACATGAACAATGATCTGCGCATTGCCCAGGCGGCTGTCCTGGAAGACATTAACATCATCGCCGACAAGGCGGGCATCGACCGGAAGTACCTGGAGCCGTACGGAACCAACAAGGCCAAGGTATCCCTCAAGGTCCGGGAAGACAGAAAAGACGCTCCGGACGGCAAACTGATCCTCGTGACGGCCATCACCCCGACCAAAGCCGGGGAAGGCAAGTCCACCACAACCATCGGTCTGGCTGACGGCCTGGCCAAGATCAACAAGAATGTCATGGCATGTCTGCGTGAACCTTCGCTGGGTCCGGTCTTCGGCCTCAAGGGCGGTGCCGCCGGCGGCGGTTATGCCCAGGTTGTCCCGATGGAAGAGATCAACCTGCACTTCACCGGTGACATGCATGCCATCACCACATGCAACAACCTCATTGCCGCTGTGCTGGACAACTCCATGTACCAGGGCAATCCGCTGAATATCGATCCGGAAAAGGTCGTCTGGAAGCGCTGCCTGGATATGAATGACCGCACCCTGCGGGATATTACAATCGGTCAGAAGAAGCGGACCAACGGCGTGGAGCGGGAAGACCACTTTGTCATCACCGTAGCGACGGAAGTCATGGCGATCCTCTGCCTGTCGCATGATCTGAAGGACTTCCAGGAGCGGATCGGCCGCTGCATCGTTGCCTACACATACGACGGCAAGCCGGTTACCGTGAAGGATCTTCATGTTGACGGGGCTGCGGCAGTGGTCATGAAGGAAGCGATCAAGCCGAACCTCGTACAGACCCTCGAACATACCCCGGTGCTGATCCATGGCGGCCCGTTTGCCAACATCGCCCATGGCTGCAACTCCCTGATCGCCACCACCACAGCCCTGAAGCTGGCGGATTATGTGGTCACGGAGGCCGGCTTCGGTGCTGACCTCGGAGCGGAAAAGTTCCTTGACATCAAGTGCCGGTTCGGCGGTCTCAGACCGAATGCGGTTGTTATCGTTGCCACCATCCGGGCGCTGAAGATGCACGGCGGTGTGGAACAGGAAGACCTGACAAAGGAGAATGTCGAAGCGATGCTGGCCGGTGCCGAAAACCTGGCCAAGCATGTGGATTCCATCCAGCACTTCGGCGTTCCGTTCATCATCGCCATCAACAAGTTCTCGGCGGATACCGAAAAAGAAGTCGAAGCCCTGAAGAACTGGTGTGCCGAACACGGCTTCCCGGTTGAACTGAGTGACGGCTGGGCCCGCGGCGGCGACGGCACCATTGAACTGGCGGAAAAGGTTGTGGCCCTGTGTGACGAAGAAACCCACTATGCCCCGATCTATGACGAAAACGAACCGATCAAGGCCAAGATCCTGAAGATCGCCCAGACCATCTACGGTGCCGACGATGTCGAATACTCCGAACTGGCTGAGGAAAAGATCAAGATCTTCATGGCCAACGGCTGGGATCACATGCCGATCTGCATGGCCAAGACCCAGATGTCACTGTCCGACAATGACAAGGTCAAGGGCCGCCCGAGAGGCTTCAACATCCATGTCCAGGACCTCAGTGTTTCGGCCGGTGCCGGCTTCCTGGTTGCCTATACGGGCACCATCCTGACCATGCCGGGTCTGCCGAAAGTGCCGGCAGCCATCAACATGGGCATCGACGAAAACGGTGACAGCTTCGGCATTTTCTAAGGAATTCTGATTATGAGCTCGATTGCGTATGTAACTGATGAAAAAATGATTGAGTACCACCGTCTCTGCGGGAACCGCTCGATGAATTTCTGGCGGCTTTCGGCCCGGAGCGGCTTTACGAATTTCCGCCGGGGAGATCTGCTGTTTTTCTACGCCCGGCGCGGTCACATGCGCAGCAAGGCTCTGCTGGGCTATGCCCATTACGTGGCCACGGAGAAACTCTCTCTGCGGCAGATGTGGAACAAATACGGCAATGCCAACGGCTATGATTCGAAGGAACAGATGGAAGAGGCGATCCGCAAGGCTGCCCGCAGCGGGAAAGTGCCGGAGAAGCTCAACTGCCTGTATCTGACGGATGCCGTGTATTTCCGTGAACCGGTGATCCCGGAAGAAATCGGGATCACCATTTCCAGTCAGCTGGAGAGCTACTGCTATCTGGACCGGGAAGATCCCCAGGTGACGGTCCGGATCCTGAAACAGGCCGAAAAGGGCGGCATTGATCTCTGGAGCGCAGCCCAGAGCTTCGAACCGGAGAACAGTTTCCGGGCGGATGAAGTCAGACACCAGCTGGCGGTCATCCGGGCGGAGATCGGCCGCGACGGCCGCAACGGGCGCGAAGAAACCCGGGCCAGAAGACTGGCCAGGCTGCGTCTGAAAGAACCCGGCTGGGAAATGATCCGCGGCAGTGAAACAGACTGTTTCCGGATGGAAAACGATGTGCTGACCATCGCCCTGCCGTTTGCCTGGAATACGATGGATCGCGATATCCGGATGAAGGAACTGATGGGCACGGTGGCCATGTACCGTATCAAGGCGGAGGCGCACCAGCTGCCGGTCAGCCGGATATGCTTCGATATTATAAGTGAGGCAGAAGAGCCGGATCTCGATCCGCTTCTGAAAGTGTTTAACCATGAGTGATTATGAAATTATTGTCGTCGGCGGCGGACATGCCGGCATTGAGGCGGCTCTCGCGGCGGCCCGGCTCGGACATAAAACGATGCTGCTGACCCTGAGTGTGGAAAATATCGGCAAGATGCCCTGCAACCCCTCGGTCGGCGGTCCGGCCAAGGGCGTTGTTGTGCGCGAAATCGATGCGCTGGGCGGCCAGATGGGCATCACGGCAGACCGTACGGCCCTGCAGTTCAAGATGCTCAACAGTGCCAAAGGCCCGGGGGTAAGAGCCCTGCGGGTCCAGTCGGACAAGCTGGAATACAAGGCGATGATGCAGTACGTCTGCACCCATCAGCCCAACCTGACCGTACTGGCCGGCATGGCGGTGCATCTGGATGTGGAAAACGGCGCTGTCAAAGGCATCACGCTGAAGGACGGTTCGCGCATTACGGCGGATGCGGTTGTACTGACCACCGGCACCTATATGGCCGGGCTCAACATGATCTCTTCCGAAGTGACACCGGGCGGCCCGGACCGGGAACTGACCACCGAGGATCTTTCCGCCTCCCTGCGGGAAGCGGGCCTGCGCACATTCCGGCTCAAGACCGGCACC
>JAFWEA010000192.1 GCA_017543005.1 Solobacterium sp.
TAAGGCAGAGGAGCCCGGTGATCCCGAATTTGATGAGTATCTGACGGAAGAATGGATCGACAGCATGGAAAGTGATTTCCTGACCATGCACTATTCCGTCAAGGATTACAGGAAGTACGACATCGAACGGCCGGAAGCGACCTGGGGCGAGATTTCCTATGAAGACTATGCCGAGGCGGCCGAAGAAGCCCGGACCACCCTGGCTGAGCTGGAAACATTTGATTATGACGAGCTCAGTTCTTCCCAGCAGACCGACTACGATACCTATAAGCACTATCTGGAAACCATGCTGGTGCTGAACGAGCATCCGGAATTCGATGAGCATTTCAATCCGTACAACGGCACGCTGAGCAACCTGGTTACCAACCTGACCGAGTATGTCTTCTATGAGAAACAGGATATCGATGACTATCTGACAATCCTGGCGGATACCCCGCGGCTGATCGAAGACATGATGACGATGACCCGGCAGCAGGCATCCGAAGGCTTCTTCATGAATGATGCGACGCTGGATACGGCCATTGAGGAAATCGGTGACTTCACGGAAAAGAAGGACGACAGTGCGCTGATCATCATCTTCGAAAAGAATATCGATGCCTTCAGCGGACTGAGTGAAGCCCAGAAGAAGGACTACAAGGACAGAAACCGGGCCATCGTGCTGAACCAGGTCATCCCGGCCTATGAAAAGGCGGCTGTGGACCTTGAAGGTCTGCGCGGCAGCCGGCGGAACGATGCCGGCATTGCCGGATATCCCGGCGGTCAGGAATATTTCCTGGCCCTGGCCCGCTACAAGACCAGCACGAATCTGACCGTTGAGGAAATGGTGGAAGAGTGCGAGAAGGCCCTCGGGAGCTGCTGGGACTGGGCCATGAACAGCATCATGGCGTATGGCTTTGACGAAAACGGCCGGCAGCGCAGGGTCCAGTCGGTTGAAATGGCGGAACCGGTGGAGATCCTGGAATACCTGAAAGCGCATATGGAAGACTTCCCGGAAGGACCGGCAGTCAACTATACCGCGGAATACCTGGACCCGAGCGTCGCCAATCCGTCCACGATGGCTTACTATATGACCACCCCGGTGGATGACATCACGGACAATGTGATCAAGATCAACGGCGATATCGTCGGTGATGAAAATACAACCCTGTACTATACCCTGGCCCACGAAGGCTATCCGGGCCATCTGTATCAGTTCACCTGGTATCTGAACACCAACCCGAACCCGCTGCGGCACGATCTTTCCATCATGGGCTACCAGGAAGGCTGGGCCCAGTATGTCGAGGGACTGATGCTTGCGAAGAGCGGCCTGGATGAATACTCCGTCACCGTGGAAAGAGCGGATATCTTTATCGGCTATGTGCTGAATGCCCTGGCGGACCTGGGCGTCAACGGTCTTGGCTGGACCGTGGATGACCTGCTGGGTCATATCATTGACTACGGGTATGACAAAAAGACGGCCCAGCTGCTGTATGACGCAGTGGTCGGCATGCCCGGCACGATTATTCCGTATGGCTACGGCATGCTGGAGTTCTACAACCAGCGTGACAAGGCCCGGCAGGCGCTTGGCAGCAAGTTTGACGAAGTGGCTTTCCATACCATCCTGCTGACCGGCGGACCGCGGCCGTTTGAACTGGTTGCGAAGGACGTCGATGCCTATATCAAAAAGGCAGGCGGCACCCCGGTCGAAGAATACTCTGCGTTTACATATGATGCGCAGCAGCTGGGGGAAGAGGGAACTGCGGCGGTGGAATCCATGACCCGGAAGATCCTGATTGCGGCTGCGGTGGCGCTGGTATTGCTGATTGTGGTGATCGTGATGATTGTGAGACATTTCAGAAAAAAGAAGAGACTCAGAAA
>JAFWEA010000001.1 GCA_017543005.1 Solobacterium sp.
TGACCAGGGAACAGGCAAAGGCAAGGGCCATCGAACTCATGAAGATGGTCCGGATTCCCGATGCCGAACAGAGATATTCCTATTATCCGCAGCAGTTCTCCGGCGGCATGCGCCAACGCATCATGATTGCGATTGCCCTGGCTGGCAATCCGGATGTACTGATTGCGGACGAAGCGACAACCGCGCTGGATGTGACGATCCAGGCCCAGATTCTGGAAATGCTCAAGGACATGGCCAGGACCCAGGGCATTGCGGTGATCATCGTGACCCACAACATGGGTGTGGTGGCCAGATATGCCGAGCGCATCTATGTCATGTATTCCGGCAGTGTGGTGGAGACAGCCCCGACCCGGGAACTGTTCCATCAGCCGGAACATCCCTATACGATCGGCCTGCTCAATGCCATTCCGCGTATCAATGACCCGAAAGACCGGGTGCTGATCCCGATTGACGGGCTTCTGCCGGATGCGGCAAACCGGGCGTCGTACTGTGCCTTCTATGACCGCTGCCCGTACCGGCAGGAAAAGTGCAGAACAGAAGCGGTACCGCAGCTGAAGGAAGTCTCACCGGGGCATATGACAGCCTGCTGGCTGAGCGGGGAAGAAATCCGCACCGCCCGGGAACAGATGGGCGAAGAAAACCGGAAGGCCCCGGTCAAGCACATCAGCGATGAAGTCTGCCTGGAAGTCCGGCATCTGTCCAAGCGGTTTGCGGTGACCTCCGGCATCTTCCAGCGCAAGACCGGCAGTGTGCACGCCCTGGAGAATGTATCGTTCAAGGTGCATCGCGGGGAGACCCTCGGCATCGTCGGCGAGAGCGGCTGCGGCAAGTCCACCCTGGCCCGGTGCATCATGCGGGTCTATGAACCGGATGAAGGCGAAATCATCTTCAACGGGACCGATATTACGCATCTGAAAGAAAAAGATCTCGGCATGTTCCGCAAGGATGCGGCCATGGTCTTCCAGGATCCCTTCTCATCTCTGGATCCGCGCCAGACCGCCGAGTCGATTGTCGGGGAAGCCCTCCGGATCCACGGGCTGACCAGGACAAGGGAAGAATATGACCGGCGGGTGGATGAACTGTTCCGCCTGGTGGAACTGGATCCGGAACTCAAGTACCGGGTGCCGCATGAATTCTCCGGCGGCCAGCGGCAGCGTCTGGGCATTGCCCGGGCCCTGGCTTCGGCTCCGAAACTGATCATCTTCGATGAACCGATTTCCGCCCTGGATGTGTCCGTGCAGGCGCAGATCATCAACCTGCTGGAAAAGATCCAGGCCGAACTCGGACTGGCCTATATCTTCATCGCCCATGACCTGGCGGTGGTGCGCCATATCAGCGACCGGGTCATCGTCATGTACCTGGGCTCGGCGGCCGAGACATGCCCCTGCAAGGAGCTGTACGATCATCCGCTGCACCCGTATACCCAGGCCCTGCTGGCGGCCGTGCCGATTGCTGATCCGGAAGCGGAAGAGAACCGCGAGATGATCCGGCTCGACAGCGAGATTCCCTCCGTCATGGAGAGACCCACGGGCTGCCTGTTCGGCGACCGCTGTCCGTACGCCACGGACAAGTGCCGGACGAAAGCCCCTGATGATGTTCAGATTACAGAGGACCATGTTGTGACATGTTACCTGTATGAAGATAAAACAGACAGCATTTCATCGGAAGAAGGAGGAAAGAGATGATGAAAAAACTGATGTCCGCATTGCTGGCCGGCATGATGGCAGCTACCCTGGTAGGCTGCTCGTCCGGTTCAGCAGCACAGACCGCCACACCGGCACCTTCCGAAGCTCCGGCAGAGCCTGAAGAAGACGACAAGTACGGTGGGGTGTACAAGTTCGCCATGTTCTATGTGACGAACACATTCTTTACCCCGAAGGGCTCCGGCTCCATGAAGTATTTCGTGACGCCGTCCATCGAACCGGTCGCCAGAGAAGAAGCTGACGGAACCATTACTCCGTTCCTGGCTGAATCCATCGATGTCGATCAGGATGCGCTGACCATGACAATCAAGCTGCATGAGGGCATCAAGTTCCATGACGGTTCCGAACTGACCGCCGAAGTCCTGAAGTGGAATCTGGACTATGCGATCGAAGCCGGCAAGGCCGCATCCCTGAGCAATCCGACCGCTGTGGAAGTCGTCGACGACTACACCGTCAAGATTTCCTATGACACATGGTCCGTTTCCTGGCCGGCTGACATGACCAATGTCCTGGTCTACTCCAAGCAGGCCTATGATGAGCACGGTGAAGAATGGTGCGCCGTCAACATGATCGGTACAGGCCCGTTCATCATGCAGAGCTACACAGTCGATGACAAGATCGTCTGGACCAAGAACGAAGAATACTGGCAGGAAGGCCTGCCGTACCTCGACGGTGTTGAGCTTGACTGGATCTATGACACAACTTCTTCCGCTTCTGCTTTCCTGAACGGCGAAATCGACAACTTCGACACATCCGTCGCGGCTTCGATTGCCATCATGGAAGATGCCGGCGTCAAGAGCAGTGCCCCGAAACTGACAGCTAACTGCACCTTCGGCTTCGCCCTGCCGGTCAGTGCCAACCAGGATTCCATCCTGTCTGACCTGAACGTCAGAAAGGCCATCCTGTACGGTGTTGACTGGAGTGCCGTTGCCAACGCCGCAACCGGCGGCTATGGCTTCTGGAGCAACCAGCTGGGCTTCGAAGATGCCTACAACTATGATCCGAACCTGCCGGCAGTCGAATATGATCTCAAGAAGGGTCAGGAATTCCTCGAGCAGAGAACAACCGACAAGCCGCTTGAAACAAAGATCTGGACCATCACCAACAATGCCACCAACAAGGCAGCTGCCACAGCCCTGTCCGGTGAACTGGAAAAGCTCGGCATCACTGCGCCGGTGGAAGAAGTTGACACCAGCGTCATCACCCCGATGCGGGTCAATGACTGCCCGGAAGGCTTCATCGTCCTGGGCCATGCGCTGGGCCGCGATATGACCACAACCCTGATCAACAACTACTCGCCGCAGGGCACCACCCAGACCCACATGATCGCCTTCACGGATGAGTATGTCGCCGCCCTGGATGAAGCCGTCAAGGCTGCCACCATGGAAGACAGAGCTGCTGCCCTGCAGAAGGCAACCGGCATCCTGACCAATGAGGAAGTCCTGCTGTATCCGGCCTTCTACATGCAGAAGTACCAGTACACCCAGGAATATGTCCATGACACAGGGGCCAACCAGGTATCCGCCTTCCAGTGGACACCGGAACTGATCTGGAAAGACGCTGATCACAGATAAGGAGCACAACAATGCAGGAAAAAGCACTGCTGGGCAAAAATGTCATCGTCGTCGGCGCCGCCGGCGGCACGGGCTCGGGCTTCGCGAAGTATTTCGCGGACCAGGGCGCCAATATTCTGTGCAATGACGTCGGCTATGCCATGATGGAAGAAGGCGGTGACTTCGATGTCACCAAGCCCGGACCGGAAGAAGCCGACCGGATCACCAGGGAAATCATTGAGCGCGGCGGGGCTGCCGAGGCGGACTACAATGACGCTTCGACCTGGGATGGCGCGAAGAACATCGTGGAGCACTGCGTCAGGCGCTTCGGCAGCGTTGATGTCGTCATTCACGCTTCCGTTGTCTCCAGACTCGGCATGATCGATGAACTGACCGAAGAGAACTGGCACCTGATCATCCGCCAGAATCTCGATACGAACTTCTTCATGACCCGGCACAGCCTGCCGTACATGAAGGAACAGAACTTCGGCCGGCATATCTTCATCGGCAGCGCCACGATCCGTGACATGTGGTGCGGGGCCAACTTCGCTGCCGCTACCGGCGGCCGGTACAGTTTCATGCGTGACCTGGCCTGCGAAGTCAAGCACTACAACATCACTGCCAACGCCATCCAGCCGTATACCCAGACCAAGACCGGGCAGCGGCCGGATGGCCAGAAGATGCTGGAACGCCGGGCCATCGCGCTCGACATCCCGCTGAACAAGGACTTCAACTATACACTCCTGCCGCCGGGCGAGACCAACGCGCCGCTGGGTGCGTATCTCTGCACGGATGAGGGCCGGGTGTTCAACGGCCAGTACTTCGACAACAACCTCGGCCGGATCTGCATCTGGAATCCGCCGATGGAAAACCGCTACATTTTCAAGGATATTGAAAAGGACGGTTACTGGACAGTTGAAGAACTGAAGAAGATGATGCCGGCGGCTCTTCTGCCGGCAGCGGCCAAGCTGTTCTACGAAAGAACATAACAGGAACAAAGGAAACAGCCGGTTCATGCCGGCTGTTTCCATCGGAAAGAAGGTGTAATCATGTTCCATGGAATCCAGTCTTTTGTTTTCCCGTATGCCGGTCATGAGCGCCGGTACCGGCTCTATCTGCCGCAGGACTTCGCGGCCGGTGCCCCGCTGCTGATCAGCCTGCACGGGGGCGACTATGCCATGGCCTATGAGCGCACACACTGGCATGAACTGGCGGAAGAGAAGAAGTTCGCGGTGCTCTATCCCGAATCGATTGCAGAGGGCATTGCCTTCAACTCCTGGAACCTGCTGGATGAGGCAGACGGCCGGCCAGATGACAGTGCATTTATCGCGGCTTTGATCCCGCATGTGCTGGCAGAGACCTGCTGCGACAGGCAGAGGGTGTACCTGCACGGGCAGTCCATGGGCGACATGATGGGCACGCATTTCCTGTTTGAACATCCCGGTCTCATCGCGGCAGCCTATCTGACTTCCGGACCGACCAAGACCATGTGGTGGATGGATCCCCCGGGGGTCAGAAGACAGAATCCGACCGGTCCGGTGCCGGTCATGCGTCTGCATGGCGAGAAGGACATCTTCCAGGCGGAAGGTTACAGTGAGGAAGAGCGCATGCTGTACAAGCAGCAGTGCCATGTGGTCAAGAATGCCGAGTGCTGGCTGGCAGTCAACGGCTGTGACGGACAGCCGCAGATCTGGACAGATCACGAAAAGAATATGCTCATGTACAGCGGCAGGGATCACTGTGATTTCTGGAGCCTGTTTATTCAGGACGGGGTGCACCGCTATCCCGCTGATACCGAACGGCTGGCCTGGGAGACATTTCTGTCCGGCTACCGGCTGATCGACGGCCATCATGTATATACCGGTGCGGAGAAGGAACTCGTGCCGGACAGTGTGAATCTGGCTCTGGCTTTGGACAGTCAGGAAGCCCTGGTGAACGGGCAGAAAGTACCGCTGCCCTCACCCATGTATATGGACAATGACAAACTGTATCTCGATGCCCCGGCCGCCCGGCTGCTGGCCAACTTGATGAATGTGAACCTGCTCATTGACGAGCGGGTCACGGCCGCGGAACTGGCAGAAGCAGCCGGCCTGTGTCATGCGTACCGCTATGGTGCAGCGTATGCCACGGACCATGCCTTTGCCATGTCGTATGACTTTGCCTACATGCTAAGAAACATGCTGGGTGTACAGGCGAACCTGACGGATGAAGAAGCGTTCCGGCTGGAAGCGGAGATCTTTGAGCAGCAGCGCAAGGATCATGGCTTCGAGAAGGCAAAGACCCGGTTGGAACAGGTCTGGCAGTGGTCGCATGTAGTATAATCAGGGCATGGGTAACAAGAGTTATCAGATCGGTGAACTGGCTGGATCTTGCTAGCCCGGGGTGAGGAAAACGGACATTTCCATCACTACATGGAAGTCTGAATCTCCATAAAACCTTAAAACTGCTGCAGGGTTTACTTCAGGCAGAATCAATCGGATTGTACGGAAACGGCTGTATACAGGCCGTTTTTTTTGTTTTCAGCCGCGGCTTAACCTTACAAAAAGGCAGCCCGTATACTGAAACTGACAGAATTCAAGGGGGGTAAACACCATGCTTGATCATGTATTCTCGCTGATGAATATCGGTGCCCGCACCACTCCGAACCGGTTTGCCGTACCTGCAACGGTCATCGCTTCCTGCCGGAACCAGTATGAAAAACTCGGCGTTAAGATCCGCATGACCTGCGAAGTCAATGAAGAGATGATAAAGAAATTTGCACCGGATGTCATGATCTCCGCAACCGGTTCGAGACCGCTGATACCGGGCATCAAGGCCATTGACAGCCCGAATGTTGTTACAACGGAAGATGTGCTCTATGGCAATAAGGATGTTGCAACGGGATCTGCTGTTGTCTGCGACGGTGACGACGTCAGGGCTGGTAATGCCATGGCCGCCATCAGGGAAGGCTGCGAAGCAGCCCTGAAACTGTAATCAAAGAAAAGCTACATCACAGGGTGTAGCATTAATCGCACTCAGAACAGCGGAACCGGGTGCTGCAGGTGCGGCATTCAGCTGTTTTCAATAATGGCTTCCCTGAGCCAGACGGGTGTATTGCTCATGATGATCCGGACAAGTTCCTCCGAGGGAATGCTCATATTGTTTTTCAGCCAGTGGGCTATGGTCATGGTCAGCCCGTAGACATGGTAGCGAATTTCAATCTGCATCTGCGGCGTAAGGGTCAGTCCAAGATGCTGCTGAAGCAGGATTTCATAGGATTCGGCAGATGTCTCCAATATCACAGAGAGAAGAGAGTTCTGCCCTGAATACTCAAAGCATCTCTCATAAAACCATGAATTGGTGCTCATTTCATCAACAACTCTGACAGCGACATCGCGGCTGAACTGTTTGCCGATGTGCTGGCCGACACTGCTGAGCATCTCCATATGAATCCAGACAACCAGGTCATATTTATCCTTGAAGTGATAATAAAATGTATGCCTGTCAATACCGCAGCGGCTGCAGAGATCCTTGATCCGGATCGATTCCAGGGGCATTTCCTTCAGCATTGCGGTAAATGTATCGGTGATCAGCTGTTTTGTCCGTTCTCCTGCGCTCATACTTTTTATCCAAAATTCGTTTATGTCTATAATATAGACATTTTTTCTGTATGTTGCAACAGCCTGCTGAATTGCCATGATTAGATGGATTCATCGAGTACTGGTAATGTACAGGAGGATAGATTATGTCTGAAGAAAAAGGCAAAAAAGTAGGCCTTGTCAACCTCATCGGCATGGGACTCGGCGGTGCAATCGGTACAGGTATCTTTGTAATGCTCGGCTACGGCATTGCGTTTACCGGGAATTCCATCGTTCCAGTTGTCATGATCGGCTGCTTCTACATGCTGCTGGCATATTGGTACCAGCTTTGCATGCCTTCAATTTTTGTTCTCAAGGGTGGTGATTATTCGATGAAGCAGTTGCTGTTCACACCGCTGCTGACCGGTGTTTCTGCCTGGTTCCTTGTATTCACTTCCATGGCTTTGTCCAACTATGCGCTTGTCCTGTCAGATTATGTAATCATGCTGGCCCCCGGACTGGCTGCTGCAAGGACAATTCTTGCCGTTGTCATCATGACCCTGTTCTTTGTGTCATCCATCAAGGGTTCCAGATTCATGGTGCTTCTGGAGAACTATGTTACGTGGCTGCTGCTGGCCGCGATTGCGATCTTTGTGTTCTTTGGTGTCCCTAGAGTAAACGCAGGAGCGTTCTTCAGCGGCGGAGAAACCGGAAAGTTCTTCCTGAACGGACTGTCGGGTTTCTTTTCCGCGATTGCAATCATGGGGTTTGCCTGTCAGGGGACAACCGGCGCCATCAACTTTTCCCCAGTCACGGATAATCCGAAGCGTACGATTCCTTCCGCAATTATCTGGACGAACGTATTCCTTGCGATTATCTATGGCCTGATGGCATATGTCGGCGCAGGTGTACTCCCCATGGAGCAGACTGCCGGCGCAAATATCTCCGTTACCGCGGAAGCGATCCTGCCGCATGGTCTGTTCCTGTTCTTCGTTATCGGTGGAGGAATCGGGGCGATTGCTTCTTCGGCACTCGGTATGGTCGGCGGCATGCGTTATCCGCTGCTTTCAATCGCTGAAGACGGCTGGCTGCCGGCAGTGTTCAAAAAGAAAACAGAAAGCGGATATCCGTATGTCATTTACGCTGTCTACTATATTATTGCTGTCCTGCCGATCGTTACCGGCATGGGCATTGACACAATTGTATCGCTGATGATGGTTCCCACCATGCTGCTGAACATGTATCTGAACTATGCGTGCATCAAGCTGCCGGAACAGTTCCCGGAGCAGTGGGAAAAGAGATCCATCCGCATGTCCAAAATGTTCTACAAGATCTGCTGCGTGCTTGGCATCTTGGCTGCCGGTCTTGTTGCCGGGTATCTGCTCAAGGATATGTCACTGCGTGACAACATCATCACCATCGTGATGGTTGCGTTCCTGTTCATCATGTCCTGGCTCCGCATGAAGCAGGGAGCGGTTTCTCAGGAGATGCTGAAAGAGCGCCGGGATACGGTTGTTCAGGAAGCCTTGGCCACAGAATAAAAGCAAAAGTATATCTGCATATATACGAAAAAAATCCCGGAGGATCATAACCCTCCGGGATTTATCTGTTGTCATGCCGTAATCAGAACAATGTGATCGGTTCGACCTTGTCGCCCGGATCATCGGCTGTCAGCTTGCCTTCCAGGAAGTGCTTGCGGCAGAGGGCAATATATTCGTCATTGGCCCCCAGCATGACCTGGGCGCCGGTCCGCACAATACCGTGCTTGTTGTAGCGGGCGTTGCAGGTGGCTTTGCGGCCACACCAGCACATCGTCTTGACTTCCTTGATCTCATCGGCGATGGCCAGCAGCCGTTCACTGCCTTCAAACAGGTTCAGCTGGAAGTCGGAGCGCAGGCCGTAGCACATGACCGGCACGCCGAGCTCATCCACGATGCGGGCCAGGAAATCGATCTGTTCACGCTTGGCGAACTGGATCTCGTCCACGATGATGACATCATAGCTTTTCAGTTCCTCATCGCTCATCATGCAGACCTGTTCCAGCAGCACACATTCCTTTTCCAGACCGATGCGGGAATGAATGATGTTGACACCGTCCCTGGTATCCAGGCTTGTCTTGGCCAGCAGGGCTTTCTGGCCCCGTTCCGTGTAATTGTATTCAACCATCAGCGCATTGGCTGTCTTGGAAGAGCCCATGGCTCCGTAATAGAAATAAAGTTTTGCCATAATCACTTACCTCAGCTGTGATTATTCTATCAGAAAAACAGACAGCTCAGAATTCTCATTTCCTCGGCACAAATTCGATACGCAGATCCATATCCAGGACTTCGGCGATTTTTGCCAGCAGTTCTACAGAGGGATTTCTGATTCCGTGTTCGATTTTACTGATATCTGCCTGGTGAATACCGGCGACTTCAGATAATTCTTTCTGGGAAAGATTGTTTTTTATCCTGAGATTAATCAGGGCCCGGGCAGCCTCATACTCCAGCTGAAGAGCCGCCAGTTCTGTCCTGAGTTCCTCATCCTGAGAAAGCTGCTGTACAAAATACTGCAGGGCATCAACTTCAAGAGTTTTCTTCCTGTTCATGAGTATCCTCCAAAAACTGTTTTCTATATTTCCCGGCACGTTCGCTCTCAGCCATGGATCTTTTATAACAAATCATATGTACTTCTGTCGGAAATACCGGCAGAAGTACAACCTGGTTAAGAAAGAATTGACATCTGATCAAAAAAGAAAAATGAGGTGGTAAACCTCATGGCATAAAATGGTGAATTCTGACAGCAATTTTTGGTTAATTTCTGCTTGCATATAACACTATTGTGACTTTGTGGCCTCTTCCGTGTAAAACAGCCATGCATCTTTGTTTTCGACACGCATGAGAAGACGGTAGTGCGTCCAGCTTAATTCGCTACGCAGTGCGTAGCCATTTGGAAAAGTCAGATAAAACCGGCTCATATTCTTCAGATTGGCAACGGTGAAACCTTTTCCGAAGTCAGCTGTCATTTTCTCGGAAAGCTGTTGTATCAGCCGGATTCCATATTCTGCTTTATCTGATCTGTTCTGCTTTTCGACTATAGATCTGCCGATTATGTTATTCGCTTGAATAGCAAAAAATCCGATAGGATTCGGATGATATTCGAAAGAAACACGGAGAATGATATGATAAACAGAGAAGATGTAACTGATTTTTTACGGAATAAACAGGAGGGTACAACCATGGCTGAATATGATGCTCTGAAAGCAAAGGTGCCGGGAGATGATACAGGCATCGAAGTGAAGCACTCGATCTGTGCCATCTGTTCACCGGCTCCGCACTGCGGTCTGACCTGCTATGTCAAGGACGGTAAAGTCATCAAGGTGGAGGGCTGGGATGAACACCCGGATTCACACGGTTCGCTGTGCACGAAGGGACTGTCCAACCGGGAATTCCTGTACCGGCCTGACCGGCTGCTGTACCCGCTGCGGCGGATCGGCGAGCGGGGTGAAGGAAAGTTCGAGCGGATCACCTGGGATGAGGCATATGCCGAGATTGCCGCAAGGCTCAACGGCATCAAGGCCGAATACGGGGCAGATAAAGTTGCCTTCTATTCCGGATACAACAAGTGGTACCGGAGCATGCTGGCGCGGTTTGCGCATTCCTTCGGCACCCAGAACTACGGTACGGAACACTCGTCCTGCTTTGCGTCGGGGCTGATGGCCTGGCAGTGCGCGACCGGCATGGAAATGGGCATGAATGTCATGACGAAGTTGTTCATCGGCTGGGCGGCCAACGGCTATTATTCAATGTACCGGCTGCCCAAGGGCATCGAAAAGCTCAAGAAGATGACCGGGCTCAAGTATATTGTGGTTGACCCGCGCATCACCCCGGCTTCGGCCCGTTTTGCCGACCTGCACCTGCGGCCGCGTCTCGGCACAGACGGGGCATTGGCACTGACGATCGCCAACCAGCTGATCGAGCATGGCTGGATTGACAGGGAATACATTGATAAGCATGTGCACGGGTTCGAGCAGTATGCAAAGAGTGTAGAGGAATATACGCTGGAAAAGGGTGAGGAACTGACCGGGGTGCCGAAGGAGGATATCTGGAAGGCCGTGGAGATGATCCGGGATGCGGAAACGATGTCCATTTCGGAAAGCTCTGCGCCGCTGGCCCATCACCACAACGGCATGCAGAACTACCGCTGCATCATGTCATTGCTGGCCATCACCGGCAATATCGGCACCCCGGGCGGACAGTACCCGAGTGAGGGAACCTTTGCCGAGCGGACCACCGGCTATGAGACGCATGAAAGAGACTTCATGTTCGAGACATATCCACAGAATGTGGACAGGGCCGTCGGCGCCGATGTGCACCCGTTATGGTATGAGCTGCGCCGCGACATGCAGGCCAACGACCTGGCCCAGAATATCCTGAACCAGGATGAGCACTCCATCAGGGCCCTATACGCCCACGGCATGAACTACCGCATGTTTGCCGAAGATCAGAAATGGCTTGAAGCTTTTAAAAAACTCGATTTCTTCGTGGATATCGATCTGTTCATGACCGACAGTGCCAAGTGGGCGGACATTGTGTTGCCCTGCTGCACCTCACTGGAGCGCAGTGAGTTCAAGGGCTATCCGGGCGCGGTCATCATGTATACCCACCCGGTTGTGAAGCCGTTAGGCGAAAGCAA